>NZ_JBICHO010000101.1:0-6130 GCF_043100905.1 Rhodopirellula sp. JB055
CCCCCTCCCGGCCGCCGCCCCCCCCCCCACGCCCCTAAGAACAAATCGTGACAGACCACTGGCTGGGCGCCGCCTCTCGGAACGCGGTACCCTCTGTGAATTGGCTTCGCCGACATTTCCCCTGTTCGCAATCATTGTTCGCAATTATCCGATGCTCGAAATCTGGATCATCGAAGACAACGTTCAATTCCGCCGGGCCACCGCTCGCGGACTGAGCGTGCTGGCGGACGACGCGAGCGCTCGCGAATTTGGAAGCTGTGAAGAAGCGATCGCGGCAATCGATGATGGCCAATCGCCCGACGTCTTCTTGATGGACATCGACTTGCCGGGAATGGATGGCATTGAAGGGATCAGCGAAATCAAGCAGCGATTGCCCGACGCCACCGCGCTGATCCTGACGGTGTTTGAAGACGATGAAAAGATCTTCCGAGCGTTGAAAGCAGGTGCGTCCGGCTACTGCCTCAAAACCGACACGATTGCGAAGATTCGGGAAGCGGTGGAGCAAGTCCTGCAAGGTGCCGCCCCGATTCATCCGCGAATTGCGGGTCGAGTCCTGAAGATGTTCGCTCAACTCTCCCCTGAACAACCGGACTACGGCCTGAACGAACGCGAACAATCGGTGTTGGAAGCGATGACGCGCGGGTTGGTCCGAAAACAAATTGCCGCTGAACTGGACCTCAATCTCCATACACTTGACTACGTCACGCGGTGCATCTATCGCAAATTGCACGTCAATGGAGCGACCGCGGCTGTGGCTCTCGCCATCCGCGAACGTTTGGTTGAGCCCCCGGAAGCTTGAACCAAAGGTAAGTTCCGCCGCCCAATTTACGAACATTCGTAAATTGTTTCAGCACCGCGATCCACTAAGCTGGACCGCATGACCAAGCCATCCCCCACCGCACTTTTCGTGGTCGTTTGCGTGTCGATCGCATGCGTTCGCACCTCTCCCGCCGAGGAAGTCTCCTTCAACCGAGACATCCGGCCGATTCTTTCGGACCGGTGCTACTTCTGTCATGGTTTTGATGAAAACCATCGCGCCGCCGACCGGCGTTTGGATCTTCGCGAAGAAGCCGAATATGTCTGGGACGTCGACTCACCAAACGACTCGGAACTACTGCTCAGGATCACCAGCGACGATCCCGACATGGTGATGTCTCCGCCGGATGCACATAGAGAACCGATCAGCGAAGCCGAGGCAGACTTGATCCGTCGCTGGATTGAAGAAGGCGCGAAGTACGAACCGCACTGGTCCTTTGTCAATCCAACACGGCCGACGACCGCGGCAAAGAATCCATCCGATGCCATCGATGACTTTGTCGCGCGTCGACACAAAGAGCAAAACCTGCAATTTGCCGACGAAGCCGAACCCGCGAAATGGCTTCGACGCGTCTCGTTGGACTTGACCGGCGTTCCTCCGACATCGCAGGAAATGCAGTCCTTTGAAATCGACGCGGCAGAGCAGGGCGAGGCGGCCTATGAAAAGGCCGTCGATCGTTTGCTGGCGTCACCCCTGTATGGCGAACGAATGACGCTGGAGTGGCTCGACGTCGCTCGATATGCCGACACCAACGGATTCCAAAGCGATGCCTATCGCATGAATTGGCCTTGGCGTGATTGGGTAATCGATGCCTTCAACGCCAACATGCCTTTCGATCAGTTCACCATCGAGCAACTGGCGGGCGATCAACTGCCGAACCCCACGCAGGAACAACTGATCGCCACGGCCTTCAATCGCAACCACATGATTCAAGCCGAAGGCGGGTCCATCGCGGAAGAGAACCGAGCCAAGAACAACTTTGACCGAGTCGAAACAACCAGCACGGCCTGGATGGGATTGACCGTCGGCTGCTGCCAATGCCACGACCACAAATTTGATCCACTGAAACAGAGCGACTACTTCTCGCTGATGTCGTTCTTCAACCAGATCAGCGAAACGGGAATGACCAGCAAAAAGATGTCGGTCAAACATCCCGACCGTCCGTTCTCCGTGAACTACTGGGTCGACAAACCCTTCATCGAAGTCGGAGACGACGCCACCAAGCAGGCATTCAAAGATGCCCAAAAAGAAGTGAAAGCGGCTAAGGAAGACCTGCAGTCTCACTACGACGAATACGTTGCCGGGGCGCGCCAATGGGTCCAAGAAATCCGAGATGATCCTGAGGAAGGTGCCAAGCGAATCAAACCGGGCGAATTCGTCGCTCGGTTTGTTCTCAGCGCGGACTTGAACAACCCCAAGGACAATGGTTTCAAACGACTGATCGACACGTACCTGAATCGCAACGAACCGTGGAAGTCGATGAAAGCACGAATCGCCGAGTTGGAAGCCAAGGCGAACCTGCTTCAGGAGCAGATCCCATTGGTGATGGTGATGCGAGACGACCAACCTCGTGAAACGTTTGTGATGTTGCGAGGCAACTACGAAACGCTCGGCGAAAAAGTCACGCCCCGGACGCCTGATTTCCTGCCGCCTGTGTCGACGGGTCAAACCGCTGGTCGCCTCACTCGCTTGGACCTGGCAAAGTGGTTGGTCTCGGACGAGCATCCATTGACGGCCCGTGTCACCGTCAATCGCTATTGGCAATTGATGTTCGGTCGCGGGTTAGTGGCCACTCCTGACGACTTTGGGTTGCAGGGAGCTCTGCCAACGCATCCTGATTTGCTGGACTGGTTGGCCGTGGAATTTCGCGAAAGCGGATGGGACGTCAAAGCCTTGCTCAAGGGCATGGTGCTTTCGCGGACCTATCGCCAATCCTCCATCACCGACTTGGATCGGATCCAACGTGACCCTGAAAACAAATGGTTGGCTCGCGGCTCGCGGCAACGGCTCGATTCGCGTTTGTTGCGGGACCAAGCCCTGATGCTATCCGGGCTGCTTCATCAAGAAATCGGTGGACCTCCCGTCGCCCCCTATCAACCCGGTGGCATCTGGGAATCGATGAGTCTGAACAAGAATCACTACATGCGTGACGATGGAAAAGACCTCTACCGGCGGAGCCTCTACACGGTTTGGAGGCGTGTGGTTGCCCCCGCGAATTTCTTTGATGTGGCGAGTCGCCAATCTTGTTCCGTCACCCTGAATCGGACGAGCACACCGCTGCACGCCCTGACAACGCTCAATGACATCACGTACGTGGAAGCCGCCCGAGTCTGGGCAGAATCCTTCGCGAATTTGAAGGACGATCACACTCGATTGGCAGACATGTTTTTCGCCGCGACCGGGCGACACGCCAGCGAAGACGAGTTGGACTCATTGCACCGTTCACTTCAAAAAGCCCGCGTCCATTTCCGGTCGCATCGGGACGATGCTGCGGAACTTCTCACAACCGGGGAAGCCGCCCGAAATGAACAACTCGATCCAGCGGAACATGCGGCTTGGACCACCGTGTGTTCATTGGTGTTGAATCTCGACGAAACGCTTTGCAAGTAGTCGCAAGCCATCCCTCTCTTCCAGAACACGATTTGAAATGAATCCACTTTCGCTCAATCGAAGAACTTTCCTGGGTGGTCTTTCGCTCTCGGTCGGAATGCCAGCCTTGCAGACATTGATGGCTGCCGAGTCGCCGTCCTTGCCACACTTTCCCGCGAAAGCCAAACGGGTCATCTACCTGATGCAATCCGGTGGGCCATCGCATGTCGATTTGTTCGATGACAAAGAAACGTTGCGCAAAATGCAGGGCGAAGAAATGCCCGCCAGCATTCTGCAGGGACTCCGGCAAACAACGATGACCGCGGGACAAAAGTCCAAGCCTTGTTTGGCTTCCGCTTGGGACGGACATCGGCGAGGCGAATCAGGGATGTGGGTCAGCGACTTGCTTCCGCACACCGCCGAGATCGTGGATGATTTGTGCTTTGTCCGCAGTCTTCACGGCGAACAAATCAATCACGCGCCCGCGATGACGCACATGTTGACCGGGCACAATTTGCCAGGTCGCCCGAGCATCGGGGCGTGGTTGACGTACGGGCTGGGATCGATGGCCGATGACTTGCCATCCTTTGTGGTGATGACCTCGCAAGACCGCCAGGGTTCCTGCGGCCAACTTTTCTTTGACTACTACTGGGGTGCCGGATTCCTACCCGGTAAACACCAAGGCGTTCCGTTCCGAAGTTCGGGAGATCCAGTGCTGTACCTCAGCAACCCCAAAGGCGTTTCGCGGCACGCTCGACGAGAGATGCTGGACGGTTTGTCGGAGATGAACCAATTTGCTCATCAGCGGTACGCCGATCCTGAAATCGAAACTCGGATCGCACAGTACGAGATGGCATTTCAAATGCAATCCAGTGTTCCCGAGCTAACGGACTTTTCTGATGAACCAGCCAGTGTGCTGGAGATGTATGGACCGGACGTGCATCGCAAAGGCAGCTACGCGTACAACTGTTTGATGGCGCGGCGATTGGCCGAACGCGGGACTCGCTACATTCAATTGATGCATGCCGGTTGGGACCAGCACGGGAACCTTCCCAACCAGTTGCCAATTCAGTGCAAAGACACCGATCAACCGAGCGCCGCATTGGTCAAGGACCTGAAGGCTCGTGGGCTGCTCGACGACACGCTGGTGATCTGGGGTGGAGAATTTGGTCGCACGCCGTTTGTGCAGGGCGACATCAACAACCCCAACGCTCATGGGCGAGACCATCATCCTCGCGCCTTCACGATGTGGATGGCGGGTGGCGGCGTTCAACCGGGAAAAATCCACGGCAGCAGCGACGAATTCGCGTTCCATGTCGCCGAAGACCCCGTCCATATTCGCGACTTGCAAGCAACGCTCCTGCATCTGTGCGGAATCGACCACGAACGCTTCACGCATCGACACCAGGGATTGGACTTCAAATTGACCGGCACCGAACCCGCCCGAGTGGTGAAGGAAATTCTGGCTGGCTAGGTGAAAGACACCCTATTTCGAGCAGAACTTAGATGACCGACAGGGGGTGATTCGCGACAAGGTATGACTCAGAAGTTAAACTGGGTCTGCAAACCTACCTTTCCACATCATCCCGAATGACCAACATGTCAGACAATCAAATCAACACCTCGTTGAACCGGCGAGGCATGCTCACCCGAGCAGCCGCTCTCGCAGCCGGAACCACCGCCGTCGCCGCCACCGCTCCACACGCCCAAGACGCAGCCGGTTCGGCCAAAGCCACCGGAGCCTTGGATGCAAAGCAAGGCCGTTTGAACCAATCGGTTTGTAAATGGTGCTTCCCCAAGATCTCGCTGGAAGACATGGCCAAGGAAGCCGCCTCGATGGGTATGGTCGGAATCGACCTGCTGGACCCGAAGGATTTTCCGACGCTGAAGAAACACGGTTTGGTTTGCACGATGGTGCAATCCCACTCGCTTCCCAACGGATTGTGCGACACCAAGTTTCATGACGAGTGCTTGGAAAAAATGAACGTGGCGATCGAAGCCACCGCGGCAGAAGGTTGGAAGAACGTGATCTGCTTCAGCGGCAACGCTCGCGGAATCGATCGCGAAACCGGCATGAAGAACTGCGTCGATGCCCTGAAGAAAATCACGCCGGTGGCCGAGAAAGCTGGCGTGACGCTGCAGATGGAATTGCTCAACAGCAAAGTCGATCACGCAGACTACATGTGCGACAACAGCACCTGGGGTGTCGAGTTGGTCAAACGAGTCGGCAGCGACAACTTCAAGTTGTTGTACGACATCTATCACATGCAAATCATGGAAGGTGACATCATTCGCACCATCCAAAACAATCATCAATACTTTGGTCACTACCACACCGCCGGCAACCCCGGTCGCCATGAACTGGACGACAACCAAGAGTTGCTGTACCCGCCGATTGCCAAAGCGATTGCGGACACCGGGTACGAAGGCTACTTCGCTCACGAGTTCATCCCCGTGCGTGATCCAATCGCGGGTCTGCGAGATGCAGTCGCGCAGTGCATCGTTTGAAGCCGATTCGGTGCCGCAAGTTTTCAAGTACTGTGCCAGTAACGCCTTGAAAACTCCGCCCGTGCAGAGGTCGTGCAGTTTTATTTCACCCTCCCTTTGGGAGGGTCGGCCCGTTTCGGGCGGGGGAGGGCTACGCGCTGGCTCCGATGCTCGACCCTCCACTCGCTTCGCTCGAACCTCCCAGGGGGAGGGTGATGAGAAACGTTTGGCAACACA
>NZ_JBICHO010000102.1:0-3291 GCF_043100905.1 Rhodopirellula sp. JB055
ACTGAAAAACTGGCCCCATCCAACGCTTTGTAAGTTCTGTCCCACACACACGATCGGTCAAACGAGCAAACCACTTCCGCGATTCCAACGTCTACATTGGCATGATGTTCAAACGACAAGTCCGCCTCGGGGAATACGATGTTTGACCTCGACTGCCATTGTCCCCACGCCATTCCGATCATCAGTCACTCCATGCAACATCGAATTTGGATTTTCCTCGCCGCCTGCCTGACAACTTGCTCTCCCGCATGGGCTCAAATCGCCAGCGAGTCTCGTCCCAACGTGATCTTGGTGGTGACCGATGACCAGGGTTACGGTGACATGTCATGCCACGGCAACCCTTGGCTCAACACGCCCAACTTGGACCGCCTCGCAGCGCAAAGCGTGCGGCTGGAAAACTTTCACGTCGATCCGGTTTGCACGCCCACCCGAGCCGCATTGATGACAGGCCGTTACTGCACGCGTGTGGGTGCGTGGGCGGTCACCGAAGGCCGCCAGTTGCTCGATCCCGACGAAACAACCATGGCCGAAATTTTTCGCGACTCGGGCTATCGGACCGGCATGTTCGGCAAGTGGCACCTGGGTGATCCAACACCGTTTGCACCTCGTGAAAGAGGTTTTGAAACCGTGGTCCGACACCTGGCGGGCGGGGCAGACGAGATCGGAAACCCGACCGGCAATGACTACTTCGATGACACGTACTACCGAAACGGAACGCCGGAATCGTTCGACGGATATTGCACCGACATCTGGTTCGATGAAGTGATGGACTTCATCCAGGAGGATTCCGAACAACCATTCTTCGTTTACGTCCCCACCAACGCGATGCACAGTCCGTACTTGGTGGCAGATCGTTATTCCGATCCATTCAAGCAGCAGGGCATCGAACCCAAGCGAGCCGCGTTCTACGGGATGATTCAAAACTTTGACGAGAACCTTGGCCGACTGTTGAAGAAGCTCGAACAAGACGATCTGCGTGACAACACGTTGTTGATTTTCATGAGCGACAATGGCACGGCGCAAGGAGCCAGCGAACAAAATCGCGAGGACGGATTCAACGCCGGCATGCGAGGCAAGAAGGGCTCTGTCTACGAAGGCGGGCATCGTGTTCCCTGCTTTGCAAGTTGGCCAGCGAAGTGGGATGACCATCGTCCAGTCGACCAATTGACTTGTCATCGCGATTGGTTGCCGACCCTGATCGAGCTTTGTGATCTGAAGCGACCAGCCGACGTTTCTTTCGACGGGCGTTCGATGGCGGGACTACTCGACGGTTCCTCCCAGCAGTGGCCTGAACGAACACTGATCATTGAACGCCAACCGGACAAGGTCGTCTCGGCAACGAAGACGCAGGGCAGGGCACAACCGCCGTTTGCCGTGCTGACAGACCGCTGGCGATTGGTTCGCGACGAACTGTATGACATTCGAAACGATCCCGGGCAATTCAAGAACATCGCCGCCGAGTATCCCGAGGTCGTGCGTGAACTGCGTGCCGCATACGACGCCTACTTTGAGGACGTTCACGGAAGCCGCAAGGACGTGGTTCGGTTCATCGTCGGCAAGGACACCACGCCCACACAGATCACGGTCCGAGACTGGCACCCGACTGAAGGCCGAGTGATTTGGAAACCGTCTCAATTGCCGGACAGCGATCTACTGATCAATGGTTTCTGGGAAATTGAAGCCGCGAAAGCGGGGCGTTACGCGATTAAACTGCAGCGGTTCCCAGATGACGCGTTGGCTCCCATCCAAGCCGACCAGGCTCGTCTTCGCGTGGGCTCGATCGAGCAAACTCAAACTCTGAAACCGGAAGATCCATCCGTCACGTTCGAGATCGATCTTCCCGCTGGTCCGCATCGATTGCAGACCTGGTTGCGTGACGCGGCCAGCCAGAAAACTCGCGGGGCGTACTTTGTGGAATTCACCCAGGTCGGTCCGAGCGAAGTGCCTCCGCGTCGATGATCGCGCGGTGGGACAGGATCGTGTGTTCGATTTCGCCGGGCTTGGAAGCCCAGCGTACTGTTTACAAGTTCGCCGGGCTTGGAGGCCCGGCGTACAATGGACTTCGGACTTCCTAGCCCATTGAACCGACCAGCGCAAATCACTCCGCCGCTGTGCCACTCCCCCCCCCACTTCCTCGCGTGACTCATGCATCTGGCATCCTCCCTCGCATCACCTTCCATCCACACCCCAAGCCGCCGCCTGTGGATACTCGCAACACTCATCGCGTGCATTGCCAGTCACGCGACGCCGGCAAACGCGGACACGCAATCCAATCCCTCCAAACCCAATGTGCTGTTCATCGCCGTCGATGACCTGGCATCCTCGCTGGGTTGCTACGGCGACGTGGTTGCCAAGACCCCCAATATCGACCGTTTGGCAGCGACGGGAGTCTGCTTCCGCCGAGCGTACAACCAACTGCCGCTTTGCAATCCAACGCGAGCGTCAGTGATGACCGGGCTGCGTCCCGATCAAATCAAAGTCTACGACCTCGACCGACATTTTCGTGACGAAGTCCCAAACGCTGTCACTTTGTCGCAATCATTCCAGCAGGCCGGTTACTTCGCCGCTCGAGTCGGCAAGATCTATCACTACACCGTGCCAGCCTCGATCGGAACGGACGGCTTTGACGACCCGCCCTCGTGGAACCAAACGGTCAATCCCAAGGGACGTGACAAAGACGAAGAGCATCTCATCTTCAATGCCGAACCGCATCGCAAGATCAGTGGTGCACTCAGTTGGTTGGCTGCCGACGGGGAGGACGAAGAACAGACCGATGGCATGATCGCAACGGAAGCGATCCGGATTATGAAAGAGAAGAGAGACGAACCGTTCTTCTTGGGCGTCGGTTTCTTTCGACCTCACACGCCCTATGTCGCACCGAAGAAATACTTTGACATGTACCCGTTGGAGTCATTGCAATTGCCGTACGCTCCCGCTGGCGATCGCGACGACATTCCCACGGCGGCGTTCGCCCACAATTGCCCGGTTCCCAATTATGGGCTCGATGAACCAACGCTGTTGAAAGCGACTCAGGCTTACTACGCGTGCGTATCGTTTGTCGACGCTCAAGTCGGGCGTTTGCTCGCGGCTCTCGAAGAATTGGACTTGGCCGACGACACAATCGTCGTGTTCTGGAGCGATCACGGTTACCACCTTGGCGAACACAACGGAGTCTGGCAGAAGCGAACGCTATTCGAGGAAGGTGCTCAGTCACCGCTGATCATTCGTGCTCCGTCCCAGTCCGGACATGGCTCGTGCAATCGGATCGTCGAGTTCGTGGACATCTACCCC
>NZ_JBICHO010000103.1:0-2768 GCF_043100905.1 Rhodopirellula sp. JB055
CGGCGCGTGACCGCGGCTGCTCGATGGGAGCGGCAGATCAAAGCGAAAATCAACAGGCTGCTAGGTCTTGATCGCCTGAGAAGGTTCCGCGTCTCTGATTCGCAGGATTCGCTTGGCAACCTCTCGCTGCACCTGCGAGAAGAACTCGTGCGACTTTCGTGTACAGCGAGGTAGTTTCCAAATTGGTGTGCCGCCACAACTGCCTCATCAGCGGCAACAGATCGTCGCCCAACATGACGTAGCGATCCTTATTGCCTTTGCCAAGTTGAACTCGGATTTGTTGGCGATCGAAATCAAAATCCGACCACTGCAAACGGGCGACCTCCGCGACTTGCAAACCGGTTGCATACAACACGGTGAGAAGCAGTTTGTCACGCAACGTGCGAGCGGCCTCCATCATTCGCAATCAAAACGCCAAATGGTGACGGCTGGTCGACTCAGTCCTCAACGGCCAACGCATGAAGGATGGGCACCCTTACCTTTTTATACCCAACCTCTTTTGAGAGCCGTTTGGGTTGGTAACACTGGCGTTCTGAAGCAAAACATCTCTTTTCCAAGGACCTTTCGTTTTCGATCTGCGGATATTCGTGTTCCCTCGGTCGCTCTGGCGGAACACCAATCCACTCTGGTCGGACACAAATCTTTGGTGTTTCGAGATGTGGGGTATGAAAAAAAACGCTTGCCCGTCAGAGGGTTGATGTTGGCCGTTGGCCAACCAATTTCCCTTCGTTCTCGATTCCTGGGGCGATGCCCCAGGCTACGATGATGAAGGCCTTTGGCCAACAAAACCGAATGCGAAAGTGCAACTTCAAAAGGCGTGATCGAGGGAACGCGTGCCATTGCAACGAGCCGGTGGGTCCCTCGCTGACGCGTTTTGAAGTGGCGTTTTTGCGTGAGGCATTGTTTTTTTTCATAACCCGACGCGTCAGTTTTGAAGTTGCGCTTTTGCGTGAGGCATTGGGTTTTTCATAAACCGACGCGGCACCGAGGGGACCCGTGCCATCGCAACGCGCCGGTGGGTCCCTCGCTGACGCGTCGGGTTGTGAGAAAAACGCAACTTCAAAAAGCGGGGCGAGGGGAGCCAAGATATTTCAGATGAGCACTTGCGCAAACGGATAGCCAACACAACACCAAATACTTCACAACCCAGCCTGACGGTCGTCGGCTGATCAGTGGGGTTTGGCAGGTGGTTCGCTTTCCGACGACAATTTGATCGTTTGTCTTAGGTCGTGTACAGCGAATTGAAACGCACGTAGGCCTCGGTCAGGTCGCTGGCCCAAAAGGAGGCGTTCCCATGGCCGTCACCGACTTTCAGATCCACCAGCACTTCGTTGTTCGACTTCATCTTCTCGCTCAGTTTCGCAGCATCGATGGGAAGCGGTGTTCCGTTTTGGAATACGGTCACGCCATCAATCACCAGACTGGTTCGTTCCGGTTGAATCTTAGGACCGGCGTAACCCGCCGCCGAAACAATCCGGCCCCAATTCGGGTCGCCTCCAGTGATCGCGGTCTTGACCAAAGGACTGGCAGCGACTGTTTTTGCAATCACAAACGCGTCCTCGTCGTTCGACGCGCCGGAAACGCGAACCTCGAAGAAACGGGCAGCACCTTCTCCGTCCGCCACCAACATCTTCGCCAGTTTCAATGCGACTTGCGTGGCAGCTTCTTGCCAGACCGCGAGTTCGTCTTTCGTCAGTTCCTGCGAGTCTTTCGATTCTGACAATCCGGTGCAAACCAACATCACCGTGTCGTTGGTGCTGGTGTGCCCATCCACGCTGACTCGGTTGAACGTTTGCCCCGCAATTTCTCTGAGCGAATCTTGGGCGGTTTGGGGGCCAATCGGTGCATCCGTCATCAAGACTCCCAACATGGTAGCCATGTTGGGAGCGATCATCCCGGCTCCTTTGCACTTCGCGGCAATGCGGAATTCTTGACCGCGGATCGAAACTGTTTGACTGACCGTTTTGCGGAATTGGTCCGTCGTACAAATCGCATCCGCCGATGCCAGAAAATCGGACTCTGCGACGCCAAGCTTGCCTGCCGCCGATTCAATCCCGGCGCGAACCTTTTCCATTGGCAGGGGTTGTCCGATCACTCCCGTGCTCATCACCATCACATCCGCGGCATCGCATCCGGTCAGCTCCGCCGCTTGCTCACACATTGCCTTTGCATTGCACATGCCCTCCTCACCTGTGCACGCGTTCGCATTGCCGCTGTTAGTCAAAACAACCCGTCCGGTCGCAGTAGGCGTTTTGGAACGCGTCAACACGACCGGTGCGGCGACGATTTGGTTTGTGGTGTAAACTCCTGCGATCACGGCAGGTCGATCCGTCACAATCAGCGAGACATCCGGTTTGCCGCTGGCCTTGATTCCACCGACCGCACCGGCAAAACGGATTCCCCGGGGGAGCACATGTGTTGTTGGCGGGTCGTTCTGCGCTGCGTTTTCCGTCATGCTATTCCGTCGAGTTGGTTGGTGAGCGGGATGTAACCCAGGTGATGATTGACAACAATCGACAATGCTATGCCGAATCCCATTTTGGATTCGTTCCCTCGCCGATCTCTTCGCGTCCAAGTTTCGTCCTCGCCAACAGTTTCCACAAGTCGCCAGTGACCGCCGTTTTGAAACCGTCCGACGCCATCCAATCTGACTCTGACCTGGGAGATCTGGTTCGCTGCGAAAACCTGACCAAGAAGTACGGTGATTTCACAGCATTGTCCGATTGCAGTCTCAAAGTTCGTCGAGGGGAAGTCTTTGGGTTGCTCGG
>NZ_JBICHO010000104.1:0-5381 GCF_043100905.1 Rhodopirellula sp. JB055
CTGCTCCTGGCGACAGCGACTTGTCATCCGCGACCGCAAAGCTGACTTCGCGTCTGCCGCTGGGCAACACGAATTTGGTCTCGGTGCTGGACACCGTCCGAGCATCGTTGACAGGTCGTCCCGATTCACGAACGCGTTCGATCGTTTACATCGGTGACGCGGCTTCGATTGATGCCGCTCAAAACCAGTCGCGATTCGAGAACCTGATCGATGCGTTGCGAAACGATCACATCTCGGTTCATTCGGTTGCGGTTGGCCCGACGCAGAACGTTGAAATGATGGGCGTGTTGGCGAATCAAACCGGTGGTGTTTTGGGGGTCGTGGGGACCGACGCAACGCCGACCGAGATCGCTGATTTGGTCACGGATGCTGCCGTGATGTCCCCTGTTTGGATCACGGAAATTAAATCTGATGCAAAGATCGATTGGGTGCATGGCGATCGTTTGCCACCGCTGCGATTGGATCGTGACTCGATCTACTTGGGGCAATTGAAGTCGCCAGTGAAAGAGTTGTCGATCGGCTTGGTCGGCAGCACGCTGAACAGCGACATCCAAATCAAAGCCAACTCGAGCGTGGAGTCGAACAACCCCGACTTTGGTTTCTTGAGTGGCTTGATTGCAGAACACAAGACAGCCCGCGGGTTGTTGTTGGCAACGGCCGGTTCACCGATGCTTCGTCAAACCGCGCAAGCGATGACGGCTCGTGCGGAATCGTTGGCCAACGCTGCTACGTTGGCGATGCAGCAAGGGAACCTGCGTGGGGCTCGCGCGGTGGCCGAGGAAGCTTTGCAAGCAGATCCTGGCAACGCGGAAGCCAAAGCGATTTTGAAGATGGTGACGCCGGAAGGCAAACGGCTGATTTTGCAAAACGGTGACGACAATCCATTCGACGATATTTTCGGCGGTGGCGGCGACGCGGCGGCGGAAAGCCCGTTTGGTGCCGAGCCTGCTGCCGGAGATGATGTCTTCGGTGCGGCTGCTGATGATGCCCCTGTGATGGATGCGGCTCCTGCGGAAACCAATGACGACGTGTTTGGTGCACCGGCTGATGCTGCTCCTGCCGCTCCCGTTCCGGCCAATCCCGTTCCTCGCGATTCTGCTCCTGCCAATCCAGGGGTGGTCGGTGGTGCTCCGTTGGGCAGTGGCTTAGGCCCCGTTGTCGGGGACAACGAGTTGCGAGAAGACGGCGGCGATTTGTTGGGCCGTTTCGAACAACTTCGTTCACGAGAAGAAGGTCGTTTGCGAGGCGAAGTTCGTGCACAACTGCGAGAAGCACGTCGCTTGATCCGCCAAGACCCTGTGGGTGTGGCTGGCAGCTTGAAGAGCCTGCTGGCGCGAGTCGAAACGACCCCAGACATCGATCCTCAACTGCGTCGTGAATTGCTCGGCCAAGTTCGCTCAGCGATCCAGATTGCCAGTGCTCGTGAAGCCGACTTCCTCGAACAAGAAGCCAACCTGGAACAGCTTGCGGCGGGTGCCACGGCATCGGCTCGTTTGCTGCAAGAAACCTATCGCCGCGAAGATCGTTTGAAGCGATTGTCGGCTCAGATGAACGCTTTGATCGATGAAGGGCGTTACACCGAAGCCGATGGTGGTGTGTCTTTGGAAATCGCAGCTTTGGCAGGTGATACGATCACGGACGACAGTGTACTTGGACGTCATGTGACGGATGAAACGCTTTCGTTGCAGACGTATGCACGAGATCGTCGTTATCGCGAACTGCGTGAACGGAACTTTGTGGACGCGTTTTCGTTGGTGCTGAAATCGGCGGTTCCTTTCGTCGATGATCCACCGATCGTTTATCCAGAAGCTGAAACCTGGCAACGTTTGAGCCGTCGACGCATCGAACGTTACGGATCGATCGAATTGGTCGGTGACAGCGAATCGGAACAGCGGATCGAAGCGAGTCTTTCGGATGAGGTTTCTTATGACTTCCTCGACATGCCACTGAACGATGCGATTCGTCAAATCAGTGAAGATCGTGAAATTCCAATTCGGATCGACGTCTTCAGTTTGGAAGGGGAAGGGTTGTCCGAAGACATTCCAGTGAACATTTCGTTGGAAAACGTTTCCCTGCGATCGTTCCTGCGTCTGATGCTGCGTGACCAAAACCTGACTTACATGATCAAGGACGAGGTCCTGAACATCACGACTGTGACCGCCGCGGAAGACAACTTGGTCACCAAGGTTTATCCCGTTGGTGACTTGGTCGTGCCAATCATCAGCATGGGCGGCGGCATGGGTGGCATGGGCGGCGGCATGGGAGGCATGGGTGGCGGCATGGGAGGCATGGGCGGCGGCATGGGAGGCATGGGTGGCGGCATGGGAGGCATGGGCGGCGGTATGGGCGGCATGGGAGGCGGTGGAATGTTCATCGTTCCCGACGACGCTTCGCTGCGATCCAAAGCCACCACGCCTGCTGCAACCAGCCCCACGGAAGCCAGTTCGTCAGCCGACGTTGACTCGGTCGAAAACATTGACCGTGCGATTCAGCTTGATATCCCGGAAGGCAAGTCCGTCGACCAAGCGTGGTCGGAGCATTTCGCGAACTGGAAGGTTGAGTCGGCACGTGATTTGACGATCTTGGACCGCCGAGTCCGCGCGACCGTGTCTCATCTGAACGTGAAGGCATCGGCAGCCGAAAAGGCCGGTGACAAAGACGCCGCCAAGGCAAATTTCAATCAAATTCGAGCTGTGATTGGTGGAGCGATCTCCGCTGGCCACATTCAGCCATGGATGTACCAGGCTTATGCCTTGGCGTTGGCTGCGACGGATGCACCGGACTCAGAGGTCGAACGAGCTTTGTTATCGGCGGCTGACTTTGCAGAAACTCCCGAGGACCTCCTGAACGTGGCAGCACGGTTGGAGGACATGGGACAATACGCCGCTGCGATGAAGCTCTGCCGTCAGATTTCCAACGCCGACCCAGACCGCCGCGAACCTTATGTGATGGGACTTCGATTGGCGAAGCGTTTGGATCAACCCGCCGATTTGGCGTGGGCTTGTGAAGGCGTGCTGGGGCTGGCGTGGAGCGACAAGTTCCAATCGTTGGTCGAGGAAGCTCGCTTGTTGGCCCGTGCGACTCATCAAGAGTTGTTGGCCGAGGGCGACAGCGAATCCGCCAAGCAGTTCAGCGAAGCTCTTCGGCGAGCTGCCTCACACGACGCCATTGTGCGAGTCAGTTGGACCGGTGACGCCGATGTTGACTTGTCGGTGGAAGAGCCCTCTGGGACGGTTTGCTCGTTGGAGTCACCCAACAGCGCCAGCGGTGGCACACTGTTGGGCGATGCCTACCCAGGAGCGAAGGACGATGCCACCGGACAGGTATCGGAAACGTACTTGTGTCCAAAAGGTTTTTCCGGTGAATACCGCGTGCTGTTGCGTCGCATTTGGGGCAACGTGTCGACTGGTAAAGTCACCGTTGAGATCTTGACCGACGTGGGGCGCCCCGAACAAAAGTTCATCCGTCAAGACATTCCATTGATGGAACAAAACGCGATGGTGATCTTTGAGGTCAAGGAAGGACAACGCAAAGAGAAGTTGGCGGAGGCTCAGGTGGAACACTTGGCTGAGTTCGGTCGCAACATGGGACACGAAGTGTTGGGGCAATTCATTGGCCCTGCCGCTGGCGGTGGTTTGAACGCTGCGAACGCGTTGGGCGACAATCGTCGATTGTTGCAGGAGTTCTTCAGTGACTATCCCTCGCTGCTTCCTGGTGCGAACGGTGCCGCCATTGGAACGGGCGGAATCAACGGCGTGAACGGGTTCAACCCGCAGGGCGGTGTCGGTTACATGCCGCAAATCACGTCGCTA
The DNA here is from genome assembly GCF_043100905.1 of Rhodopirellula sp. JB055. Lineage (NCBI taxonomy): Bacteria > Pseudomonadati > Planctomycetota > Planctomycetia > Pirellulales > Pirellulaceae > Rhodopirellula > Rhodopirellula sp. JB055. The sequence goes on from NZ_JBICHO010000104.1 coordinate 3,813, forward strand.
CCTGAAGGGGCTTCGCTGTCTGGTCTGGCAATCATTTCAGCAGACCGACGCTATGTTCGAATCAGTCCTGCACCGACATTCTCACAAATCGGTGAAGTCACGACGTTCAACTTCGTCTCGGGTGAAACCGGCGATGCAGGAGGTGGCGTCGGCGGAGGAGCCGGTGGCGTCGGTGGTGCAGGTGGCGGCGTCGGTGGTGGCGGCGTCGGCGGTGGCGGCATCGGCGGCGGAATTGGCAACTGATCCCTGCTGATCAGCTGTCCAATCCTATCGACGATAGATCAATCGCACGTCGTTGTTGAATGAGTCCATGCGGCTGATTCGCAACGGCGTCGCATCGGCCAAGTTTTCGATCCCGGGATCACCCAGTGGTCCCGGGGCCAAACTGCCTCCGATGCACTTTCCAGCGATGAAGGCGTGCACTTCGTCAATTTGCCCGGCAGCGGCAAAGCTGCCCAGCAATTGGCTGCCCCCTTCCACCATCAGATGAGTCATGGCGAGCCCTCGGGGATTGTCATTGCTGCCCAACCAGAGCAGTGACTGACGAATCATTTCCACCGGGTCTGCGGACTCACACTGCCAGGTTTCGACATCATGATCGGCGAGTTTGGCCAGGTCCGCGTTGGAAATCTCTGGCCCCGCGACCAGCCATGTCGGGGTCTCGGAGGCGGTCTGAACCAATTGACTGTTCAGGTCAGGCAGTCGTCGTCGGGAATAGACCAGGCGAACCAACGGACGCGATTCGCTGGCAGAATTCGTGGTTTTGCCGTCATCCGTTTGAGCCCTGACAAATTCAGGCAAGCGAACCGTCAGCAACGGGTTGTCGGCGACCACACTTCCCATGCAGACCGCGATGGCATCGGCGCTGGCGCGGAGTTCATGCACTGCGTTGCGTGCGGCTGGGCCCGTGATCCACTTGCTTTCGCCGGTCTTCGTTGCGATTCGCCCGTCCAGGCTCATCGCCCACTTGGCGATCACCCATGGCATGCCCGTTCGGACACGTTTGAGGTAGGCAGCCAGCAGTTCTTCCCCGGCCTGTTTGGCGACTCCGGTGATGACTTCGATTCCTGCGGCGCGAAGTCTTTTGATCCCGCCACCATCGACTTGCTCAAACGGGTCCACCACAGACACGATCACTCGAGCGACCCCGGCGCGGATCAAGGCATCCGCGCAAGGAGGCGTTTTGCCGTGATGACAACAGGGTTCCAAGGTCACATACGCAGTTGCTCCGGCCGCGTCCGCGCAATCGGACAATGCCTCGACCTCGGCGTGCGGTCCACCAAAACGTTGATGGAAACCCTTGCCAATGCAGACCGAATCGCGAACCAGCACGCAGCCAACCGGAGGATTGGGTTCGACCTTCCCTCGGCCATGCGATGCCAGTTCCAGGGCTTCGGTCATCCAGCGGATGTCATCCGCTGAATGGCCATCCGCATCTGCATCACGGTGTTTGGGCATCAATCCATTCCGGGGACCCAAAGCTTGCTTCCGCCGGAAGCTTCACCGGCGGCTGGGCCGGTCGGGGCGGCTCCGCCTGAGTCGCCATCGGGCGTCCAGAGTCCGCCGCCG
>NZ_JBICHO010000105.1:0-32368 GCF_043100905.1 Rhodopirellula sp. JB055
AAGTCCTTGCCAAAATTTGAAATCACGGCCAATGTATTGGTTCCTTTTAAAGTCTTCGAGGTTGAATTGTGATGCGTATTCTTTTTTCTCCGACCTCCTGCGTGGGCGGGGTTGTTTAGGCATTGCAAACGCAGCAATTCAAAACTGCACGACCTCTGCTCGGGAGGGTGATGATGAACGTCTGATGAGTCAAGTTGTGAACACCGTGCGTCCTCACCATCGGCAAAATCCTCTCTGAAACCCCCTGCAACACGGCTCCGATCGAGCAATCGTCAAGACCGAGTTTCTCTCGGCTGTCCCAGCGGGTACAAACGGTAGCTGACGCGCCCCCTCGAAAAGGATTTTGCAGAATGTCGGATACGATCATCGCCCCGGAAATGAACATCGAAGCGGCGACGGAAATTCCGGAAACCAAGCCGTTTGTTCACCTGCATTGCCACAGCCATTACAGCCTGCTCGATGGAGCCGGTGATATTGGGAAGCTGGTCAATCGCGCGGTCGACCATGGAATGAATGCGCTGGCGCTGACCGACCACGGCAACCTGCACGGGGCACTCGAGTTTTATCGCAAGGCGAAATCCGCCGGCATCAATCCGATCATCGGTTACGAAGCCTACATCGCACCGGGAAGCCGATTCGACAAAGGCGGGGCGAGCAGCAGCAAGGCGGCCAGCTATCACCTGACATTGTTGGCTCAGAATCGAAAGGGGTTCAAGAACCTGATCAAACTGGCCTCGGCGGCATCCCTGGAAGGCTTTTACTTCAAACCGCGAATCGACAAGGAGATTCTCGAGAAATACAACGAAGGCATCGTGTGTTTATCGGGTTGTGTCAGCAGCGAATTCAGTCGCGCGATTCTGAAGGGAATCGAAACCAAAGAGCACGAAGAAGAAGCCAAGAAAATCGCGGGATGGTTCCACAAGGTCTTCGGCGATCGTTACTTCATCGAGATCATGAACAACGACGTCGACATCCAACGCATCCAACTCGAAGGTGCGGTGGACATCGCCAACAAAATGGGTCTGCCTTTGGTTGCGACCAGCGATTGCCACTACGTCAATCAGGAAGACGCCGAGGCACAAGACATCATGTTGTGCATCAACACCGGGCGATTCCGGACCGACAACACGCGAATGAAAATGGAGAACGATCAGTTCTTCCTTCGCAGTCCTCAACAGATGTACGAGAAGTTCCCGGGACTGGAAGACGCCGTCGGGCGCAGCCAAGAGATTGCCGACACGGTCGACATTGAACTGGAGTTCAACAAGTACTTCTTCCCCAGCTTCCCCTGCCCGGATCAACTGACTCCGCTCGAGTATTTGCGAAAGCTGTGCGAGAAGGGATTGATGGAACGCTACGAGGGCGATCCAGAACGGATTGTCGACGGCAAGCTTTCCGATGAAGTCATGGCTCGACTCGATCGCGAATTGGGCGTGATCGAAAAACTCAACTACCCGACGTACTTCCTGATTGTTTGGGATTTCGTCAACCACGCCCGCGACATTGGGATCAGTGCTACTGCTCGGGGATCCGGTGTGGGGGCGATCGTGTGTTACGCCCTATACATGTCGCACGTCTGCCCGCTGAGATATGACTTGCTGTTCGAACGATTCCTCGATGAATCGCGGACCGAGCCACCAGATATCGACATCGACTTTGAAAAAGAACGCCGCACGGAAGTCATCGACTACGTGAAGGAGCGGTATGGCAGCGAGATGGTTTGTCAGATTGGGACGTTCGGAACGCTGGCTGCGAAAGCTGCGATCAAGGACACGGGGCGGGCCCTTGGGATTCCGCTGTCTCGCGTCAACCAAATCACCGAGTTGGTTCCCGACGAACTGAAGATCACCATCTCCAAGGCGCTCGAAAAAAGCGCCGACCTGAAGATGATCTACGACGGCGACCCGGAGATCAAAGAACTGCTTGATCTGGCGATGAAGATCGAGGGGCTCGCTCGCAACGTCGGCACGCACGCCGCTGCCGTTGTGATCGCCGACAAACCACTGACCGAATACGTGCCGCTTGGCCGCGTGCCTGGAAAGCAGGACGTGATCACGCAGTGGGCGATGGTCGACGTGGAAGCGTCCGGTCTGCTCAAGATGGACTTCCTGGGCCTTCGCAACCTGACCATCCTTTCGCGAACGGTGAAACTCGTCGAGCAGACGACGGGTGAAACGATCGACCCGTTGAAGTTCCCGCTTGACGACAAGCCATCCTACGCGCTGCTACAGCGTGGTGAAACCAAAGGTGTCTTTCAGCTCGAATCCGGCGGGATTCGTGACCTGTTGCAACGCATGAAACCTGACTGTTTCAGCGACATCATTGCAACAGCGGCGCTCTATCGTCCTGGTCCGCTCGAGGGCGGGATGGTCGATGACTACGTCAACATCAAACACGGGCGGCAGCAACCGGAGTACAAACACCCGGTATTGAAAGAGATCTTGGAAGAGACCAACTCGATCATGGTCTACCAAGAACAGGTGATGCGGATTCTCAACCGCCTCGGGGACGTGCCGCTGGCCAAAGCGTACACCTGTATTAAAGCGATTTCGAAGAAGAAGCAGGCGTTGATCGACGCCAACCATGATGTCTTCATCGCCGGTTCGGTCAAAAACGGGTTGGCAGAAAAAGACGCAGAGGACATTTGGAACCTAATCGTCAAGTTCGCTGGGTACGGTTTCAACAAGTCGCACTCCACCGCGTACGCATTGGTCGCGTATCAAACGGCGTACTTGAAGGCCCACTACCCCGTCGAGTTCATGGCAGCGTTGCTGTCCAGCGACATCTCGGGGCGGAACTTCAAACGCAAAGACGCGCTCGTCGAGCACATGGAGGATTGCGACCGGATGGGCATCGAAGTCTTGCCTCCCAACGTCAATCAATCCGATGCTGACTTTGGCGTGCTGGACGGCAAGATCCCGTTTGCTTTGTCGGCAATCAAAGCCTGCGGCGGATCCACAGCGATCAGCATCGAAGAGGAACGCAAAAAGAACGGGCCGTTCAAAGACATCTTTGACTTCTGCGAACGAGTCGACCCGCATGATTGTAACCGCAGTTCGATCGAAACCTTGATCAAAGCCGGTGCGTTTGATTGCTTTGGCGCCAAACGCAGCCAACTGGCAGCGGTGTTGGAACGCGCCATGCAAGCCGGGGCCAAGGTCCAGGCCGACAAGAAGACCGGGCAAGCCAGTTTCTTCGACGCCTTTGAAGACGAAGAGGAAGAAAATGGCGACGGCGAATCGAGCGCCGCAGTGCCGTTGCCCGACATCGAAGAATGGCCGGATCGCGAAAAGTTGCTGGCCGAAAAAGAAGTCTTGGGTTTCTACCTGGACAGCCACCCGCTCGCTGAGTTCGAACCCAAATTGGCGACGTTCCGAACCCACACCACCGAGACCATGGCGGACTGCAAAGACCGCGACGAAGTTATCGTCGGTGGAATGATCAGCAGCATCAAAATCGCGCACACCAAAAACCCCAAACCAGGGGCGCCGAGCAAGTATGCCAACTTCGACCTGGAAGACATGGCCGGCAGTGTTCGATGCATCTGTTGGCCGAAAGGATTCGCCGTTTGTGGCGAACGGATTCAACCCGATGCCGTCGTGCTGGCGAAAGCCAAAGTGGACCGTCGTGGCGGTGGCGACGAAATCAACCTGATCATTGACGAGTTGACTCCGATCGACGAACTCGACTCTCGCTATACCCACGGCATTCGGATCCGCTTGGACGAATCCGAGCACGACGAAAAAACCGTTTCGAACGTGCGAGAAATCGTTCGCGGCTATCCCGGCAACAAAGACCTGTTGCTAGCGATGCAGCTTTGCGAAGGAGAAACCGTGCACTTCAAGGCCGACAAGTTCCGTGTCGACATCACGCCTCAACTGCGTGAGCGGCTGGACGATCTTCTCGGCACCGGGCACTACAAATTGCTGATGAGCAAACCGAAACGCTGAGCGGCAATCGGCCCGCCACGTTGCCCCGAACAACGCGAAAACCGGGAGCCCGGTTTTCGCGTCTTGGGAGTTCGAGCGTTTGGGGGTCCCTTGCTCAAGCGTCGTTTTTCTTCTTGCCTTTTCGTTTCCCCTTGCCCTTGCCTTTGCCCTGACCATTCTTTTGGGCAGTGGTCATTTGTTTTTGGACTTGCTCCGGCAACGCCTTCATCTGTTCAGGGGTTAGCATCCCCGCCACAGCGACTCGAAATGCTTTCGTCGCCTTTTGCTGTTTCGCGAACAGAGCCTGTTCCTCTTCGCTGAAGCCCTCCTTCAGTTTCGCGGCCAGTTCCTTGCCCTTGGCACCAGCGTCGCGTGCTTCCTTTTGAGCCTCGGTTCGCTTTTTCTTCAGTTCGTTGGTCAATCCCGCGGCCTTCAGTTCGTCCATTTGTGCGACGAAGCCCTTCTTCGCTTCGGACCATTTTTCCTTTTGTTCCGCGGTCAGTTCGACCTTCTGAAGGGCCTTGCCGAGATTCTCTGCCATCCAGACGCCGGCGGCTCGGTTTCCGGCTCGCTTTTTCTTCGCGTCCGGTTTGTCATCCGCCGTCGCGGAAGTCGCCAAGCATGCGACCAGGGCCATCGCGATCAGTTTTTTCATCCAAGTCTCTCCGAGTGAGGAAGGGTTGTTGGGGGCGATTCTAACCGCAGGCGGTCCGTACGGGCGGTCCGGGCCCGCAAAATCGTTCCAAGTGGCCCAGGAAATTCCGTTCGAGACGGGCGAAAGCGGCCGGAAAAGCATTCGGGAACTTTTCCGTCTCATTTTGCATCCAACGCCGGGTGAGAGACATCCAAACCGGATGACCGTCACGACCGTCACGCAGCGACATAAACCCTGCTGTAACAGCGTTTTTCGTTGCTTTGCGAGGCACCCCAACTAAACTCGACCCCCGCGGCAAAGCCCTCCTTACGCAGTCGCTGCACCTTTTCCAAACTGCCAAAAACGAGACTTTTCTCTGACATTGGCATCCATTTTTGCAACTTCCCCCGCATCCTGCTCCGCCGCCGACCAGCCCCAAATTGGTTTGCCACGAGCGGCACGACGAGGCCAACACTGATGACGATCGGTACACCGGGCAACTCTTCCAACATGCACAACGCCAACGAATCGGCCGCTAAGCGGCGTGATGATCGTCGCCGCCGCAGCGGATCCTCCTTGTTTGGAGGTCAATCGCGACGTGGAAAGACACAACGAGCCAAACTGGAGCGTCGATTGCAGTCGCAATCGCTCGAACCACGCCAGTTGCTGGCAGGGCCTGAGCTGGTCGCGATCCAGCCCAACGCGTCAGAGCTGATTGACAACAGCAGCACGATTCGCGACGTCAACGGTGTGGAACTGCTGAACGTTTCGCCGAACGAACTGACGTTCCGGTTTGACGATGACTCGGCGATCGACCCAACCACACTCGGCACCGCGGACAATCCGCTTGCGATCAGCGTGACCCGTGCCGGAGAAGATGGCGGATTCGAAGCGGCGACGGCCGTGACGGACTTCAACACCAGCGGCAGCGTTTTGCTGGAGTTCCGCGCGGTGGCAGCCGGTGTCAGTGGCAACGGCACGACCGTCAACCTGACGGGCACGATTCGCTCGTTGACCACCGCTCCTGTGATCCTCACGCAGGATCCTGAGAACAAAACGCTCAACATCGATTTGAACGCGAACCCCAGTCGTATCGCGACGGTTCGTGACTTGACGCTTGCTCTGCAAGATTACAACCAGACGCAGCGCAACCTGAATGGCGAAACGGTTGCCGACGCATTCCAAGTCAGCGGACCATCCTCAACGCCAATCGGCCAATCGGTTGCCGGCAACCCATTGTCGTTGACCTTGTCGGGTGCGAACTCCGCGCAGACGGTGACTGACCTTGGCCTTGGCAATGCGTACAGCACCAAGATTGTCGCCAACCAATCCGGCGTGGGTGGGCAAGGCATTTCGATCGTGGTTCAGCCGCGCGACTTTGGTGGTCCGACGGACCCTTTGGTTTCGGTCAGCGGCAAAACCATCACGGTTCAAATCAACAGTAATGCGTCCAGCCCCACGACTGTGGGTGAATTCATCGATGCGATCAACAACACGCCAACCGCTTCGGAATTGGTCACCGCATCGCAAGAGCGAGGATCCACGACTCAAACGATCGGCACCTACTCGGCGACATTGAATTTGTCCGGTGCCACCGACACTCCCGTCAACGCGGGCTACATCGGGATCGGCAGCAATCCAAACGAAGTCGTCTTCCGTTTCGCTGAACCATTGCCGGACGACGCGTACCAAATTGAAATCTTCGGTGCGGGCGACCGTGCCCTGCGAAACCTTGCTGGCGAAGCGTTCAATGACGGCGTCGACTTCGCCGTTCCATTCACGTTGAACAAACCACCGCAAGTTTTGGCAGTGGTCCCCGAACCGATCGACATCGACAACCAAGGCCAGCAGACGCCTCGGTTGAACATGATCGATGTATACTTCACCGACGATGTCAGCGTCGCGAATTTGGCGTCCCAGCCTGAATTGTTCCAGTTGATTTTCACTCGTGACACTGCCACGGGTGAAGACGACGTGGTCTTCATGCCCAATGACATCTCGGCCATCGCTGGCAAGCCCAACGCGGTTCGTTTGACGTTCGATGATTTCTTGAATGACGGCAACAGTAACTTCAGCTTCTCAGAAGTGCCTGATCTGTCGCAGCAAACCAATCCACCGATGCCGGTCGACCAATTGCCCAAAATCTCGGGTGCGATTCGACTGAAGGTCGGAAACGACAGTGCGTTGCCAATGACGCCCGGTAACGTTTCGGTTGCGTCCGATGCAGGCGACAGTTTCGACACCGCGTCGATCATCAACAACTTGACGGGAATCGGCCAAGGCCAAACCGCGAGTGTGCGTTTGACCGGCGGCGAGATCGACAACCCCAATCCCAACGATCCGCTCTACACGCTGGATTTCCCGGGTGGAACGGATTACCAAGGCGTTCGTGACATTCGTGAGGATGACCCGAGTCGCCTGGAACGCACCGTCCCGTTGGATGTTTGGCGTCAAGGCGCCGACACTTATGACGGGATCACGACCGCTTACTACAACTTCCCATCCAGTTGGTTGGGCGACGATCCCAGCAACAGCGGATTGGATCTCGACAAGACTTACGTCAACCTGATCACCGAAGAACAAAAGCAACGTGTTCGCGAAGTGATGTCGCTGTTCAGCGAATACCTTGGCGTTCAATTCGTTGAAATCGGTGACACTGCGTCCGGCGCCGTCACCAGCATTCCATCAGGCAGCCCGCTGCTGAGCATCACGTTGGGCGAACTGTACGGCAGCGTGGATGACGATTTGATCGTCAACAGCGCCGTCGGTGGCGTGACATTGGACACCCGTCCGCTCGACATCAACGGACAAACCTTCTTGGGCGTTGACCCCAACGCGGATTCCATCGGCGACCGCCAGTTGTTGGTGATGGACGCACAAGACTTTGACGCCAGTGTGGACGACCAAACCGGAGGAGAATTCTTCCGGGGTGCGTTCTTGGGTGTCGGTCAATTGCTCGGCTACGGGTATTCCGATTACCTGCCGCAACCGGTGACTCAGTCCACAGGGTCGGTTCTTAACAGCGATACCCCTGACGTCATCACGACTTCCTCGCAATTGGACGACGACAACGAATCGTTGTTCCCCAGTCCTTCGGACATTGTCAACGGACAGTACCTGTTCCGTCCGGAAGCCAACGACATCGACCTGTACCGATTCGAATTGACCGAACCGGGAACGTTGTCCATCTCAACCGTGGCGGAACGACTGAGCCTTTCCAGCACGTTGGATACGGCCCTGCGTTTGTACAAACAGATCGGGCCTGACGAATACATCGAGATCGCTGCCAACGATGACTACTTCAGCAACGACTCTCTGATCGAAATTGACATTCTTGAAGCTGGCGATTACGTCGTCGGCGTCAGTGCGTCTGGCAACACCTCTTACAACCCAGTCATCACCGGCACCGGTATCGGTGGTGTGACCGAGGGCACGTACGAATTGGTGATGTCGTTTGAAACGGCCGCTGCCAGCAGTTTGATGGACACTCCCGTTGGCAACACAGCGGCTCAACCGCTCGATGGCGATGCGGATGGTCAACCTGGTGGAGAATTCAATTTCTGGTTCAATCCAACGGATCCAGATGCCGTCATTTATGTTGACAGCGTCACCGGCACCAATCTGCCCGACCGCAACTTCACCACCAACGACGTCAATCAATTTGACTTGTTCGTCACGATGGGCACACCGACCAAACCGGTTGCCGAAATCGACGACGCGATTCGATTGGCGGAATTCCGCCTGAACAACGGCGGCACCCCCGTCACCAAAATTCGTGTCATCGGTGGTGGCAGCTACGAAATCGGTCGCTCGGCAACCGGCAACGCTCTGAAAGACGGCACCAGCCTGGATGTGCCACAGAACATCGCGTTGGTGATCGACGGTGGTTCCGAATTCAAAATGTCACGCAGTCGCATCGGCGTTGGCAGCACGACTGAATCGGTCGATCGCAGCAACTCATCGCTTCAGATTTTGGGCACGCCATTTGACGCGGTCTCTTTTGCTGGCTTGAACGGACAAGTCGGCTCGTGGGGCGGTATCGATCTGCGTGGCGACATCGACTACGCCGACGACAGCAAGATCAACATGGAAGACAACGCCGTCTTCCTCAACCACATCCAATACGCCGACATTCAACACGGTGGTGGTCAAGTATCGGTCGATGGCCAGACGGTGACGATCTCGCCCATCGAGCTCGCCGATGTTCGTGCCACCATCCTGAACAACCAGATCAGAAATTCGGCTCAAGCTGCCATCGCAGCGACGCCAAACACATTCGAAGAAACTCGTTTCGACGAATCGCAGTACCAAAATCAAGTTGCCCCTGGTGCCTCGGCTCCTTCGTACTTCACCAGCGACGTCACCCGCGTTGGGCCACACATTCGCGGCAACGTGCTGACGAACAACTCGATCAACGGGTTGCAAATTCGTTTGCTGACACCAACCGGTGGCGACCTGGAATCATTGGATGTCAACGCACGCTTTGACGACACGGACATCGTTCACGTCCTAACCGAAAACCTGCTCATCGAAGGCAATCCGGGCGGTGTCAATGCGGCCAACGAAGCCCCAAGCATTCTGCTGGTTCGTACCGCCACCGCCACGACTCCCGCAACCGCTGACGGTTTGGCGGCCGGCGACTATGTCTATCGGATGACATTCGTGGACCAAAACGGATTCGAATCCACACCGAGTGACGCGACGTCGTCCATCAGCGTTGGTGCCAACGGATCGGTCCAATTGTCCGGTCTGCCAACCGTGTCCGCCGACAGCGAATTCGCTGGCCGTCGTTTGTACCGGGCAACCGTTGACGCCAACGGCAACCCAGGTGAATTCCGCTTGGTCGCACGCCTGAACACTGACGACACTTCTTACCGTGATTCCGTTGCGGAAGGCAGCGACATCATGAACCCCAGCATCATCGCTGGGACTTTGTTGGCAGGTGCCAGTGCTTCCATCCAAACCAATTCGGTTCCGAACCCCGTTGGCGGTGGATCGGGAATGGTTGAACCCGGCCAATACGTTTACCGCTTCACCTATGCGACGGCCGATGGAACAGAAGTCGGACCAAGCAGTGAATCGCAGGTCATCCAAACGATTGACGAAGGTTCGATCAGTGTGTCTGGAATCCCAGCCGCACCAGAAGGCAGCGGTTTTGCTTCGCGAATCGTTTATCGAGCGACCGTTGCCAGCGATGGAACGGTTGGCGAATATCGCCAAGTCGCCGTTCTGAATGCGTCACAAACATCCTTCACCGATGCCGCTTCGGTCGGCACCGACCGATTGGATTTGTTGACCATCACGGCTCCTTTGCAAGCTCGTTCGGGTCGACTCGATCCAAGCTTGGTGATTGATCCGGGCATGATCGTCAAGATGGATGGTGCCCGAATCGACGTGACTTTCGGTGCTCATCTTTACGCGGAAGGCACTGCAAAAGAGCCGATCATTCTGACCAGTCTGAATGACAACCGGTACGGAACTGGAGGTGCATTCAACACGAACAACATCGCCGAAGGCACCAATGACGGTCAAAATGATCTGACAGCCGGCGATTGGTCGGGCGTCTATTTGGCGTTCGGTGCGGACGCATCGTTCGACCACGCTGTTCTGGCGGGTGGCGGTGGGACATCGCGGATTGAAGGTGGTTTTGCCAGTTTCAATGTGCTGGAAGTTCACCAAAGTGACTTGCGTGTTGCCAACACCCGTTTTGAAACCAACGCGGATGGCCGTGGGTTCTTGAACGACGGCGACAACAGCGCCGATGACCCTCGCGTCGAACGAGTAGGACGTGTCAACAACGCCAGCGGAACGATCTTCGTCCGCGGAGCGCAACCTGTTTTGGTCGACAACGAATTCATTGACGGTAGCGGCCCGGCGATGTCTTTCGACGTCAACAGTTTTTCATGGCAAGAGGTTTCTGACCAAGGTCGTTCGACGGCCAGTCGTGACTTTGGCAACGGAACGGTTGTCGAAGACAGCCTGGATCGCTACGAAATCTCTGGCAACAGCGGTCCTTTGATCGCTGGCAACTTGATCGACTCTGCCACAGTGTCCGACGAAGACGTCGCCGCCGGCATCGTTACCGCTGGATTGAACGGATTGGAAGTTCGTGGCGGAACGGTCGCCACGGAAGTGGTTTGGGACGACACGGACATCGTTCACATCGTTCGCGACATGATCGAGATCCCTAACCAGCACATCTATGGTGGGTTGCATCTGGAAAGTGACGCTCGCGGATCGTTGGTCGTTAAGTTCCAAAACCAAGACCTTGATGTGGAAGACGTCTTGCTGCGTCGCCAAGCCGGCATCGTAGCGGGTGGCACGCTGCTGACGGCAGAAGACCAAATGTTGGACATTGCTGACCGAATCGGCGGCAGTCTGCAGATCGTTGGTCAACCTGACTTCCCAGTTGTCTTGACCAGCCTGCTGGACGACACCATCGGCGCCGGATTCACCCCCGATGGTATGGCCAACGTCGACACGGACAACAATGGCATTCGCGTGGATGCCGACGGCAATCCGATCACGACCCTGACCAGCGATTCAAGCGGTGGTGAGTCCACTCCAGCCTTGTTGCCTTTGGGCCAAGAATACGACCGAGCGGACAACGCGGAAGTCAACAATGGCACGACCATTGACAACGACATCGATCCGAACTCGACCGGTTATCTCAGCACCACCGTGTTGGGCGGCGGTGAACTGCAAAACGTCGTTGTGACTGGCATCGACCAGAACAACGGTGGTGCCTTGCTGGCACAGCAGAACTACGCGTTCCTGTACACGACCTACATCGAAGTCACCAACGACATCGGAACCCGCACGCGAATTCCGTTGATCAACGCGTTCAGTCCAACGGACAACCCCAATCCGATCTTGGTCGGTCCCGACCGTGTTCGCAGCAGCGGCGTGTTCACCGCGTTTGGTCGTGAAATTCGCTTCACTGCGGAAACGTTCATTGTCGACAACCGCGCGGTTGCTTACACCACGCTGGATTTCGAAACCGTTGACGGAGCGGACTTCTCCGCTGGCAACATCGGCGACATCCGCGTGATCAGTTACTTGGATCAAGGCGTGACCGCCGACAACGCGGACGTGCTGTATCAAATCGGCACCCCCGGCCAAAGCGATTTCCGTTTGATGACCTTGAACGAAACCGCTCGTGTCGGTTTCACTCACGGTGGTGTTTACGAAAACGACTCGATCAACCAGTTCAACGCCTCGTACAGCGGTTGGGTCACCGACGACGCTGGCGATCTGCTGAATCGATTGAACACCGTTCAGAACGGACTGACGTTCGACATCGCGGCCAGCATCAACGGCGACATACCTGCCGCCTTCGGTCCTGTTGCTGGTTCAGCCAACTTCGACGGCGTGACGAGCGGAACCACGGCGATCAGCCAGAACGGCGCGCCCGCTGACATCGAAACCGCACACGTTTGGGAACTCACGGGTGGAAGCGACGCGGCTCGCGTGACGACATTCGTTGAATGGATCCCGTTTGATCCTGCCAACCCAGCCAGCATCTCACTGCCGCAAAGCGTTGACGGGGCGGGATCGTGGGACGGCATCACGATTCGCGAAGCCGCATCGGATTCAAACGTTTCCATCACCAGTGAAAACGAACCTGGCAACGTCGGCAACAGCGACACCAATGCCACGCCAGCCACGTCGCAATACTTGGGCGAATTGGCTCCTTCGATCGAAGCCGGTGACGAAACCCGTCGCATTGGTTTGATCGTCGAAGGTGAAATCAGCAGCCGTGGCGATGAAGACGTTTACGCGTTCGTCGCAGAAGCTGGCACCCAAATCTGGCTCGACATCGACCGCACGAATTCCAACCTGGACACGGTCATTGAACTGATCGATGCCAACGGTAACACGCTGATCCTGTCGGATGACTCCATCGAAGAAGCCCGCCAGATTGAAGAACTTCTGTCCATTGATCCGACCGATCCGAATGCGGCTGCACGCCGTGCGGCTTTGACCGAAGAAATCGCTCGTCGCAGTGGTGGCGGACTGAACGGTTACAGCATCGATCAGGTGCTCGGTTTGGGAACCACGTTGGTGGATGCCACCGCCGACGACTCGATGTTCCAAGACAACTACTCGACCAACGCTCGCGACGCCGGCATGCGAATCACGCTGCCGGGAACCGTGGGGCAGACGTTGCTGTACCACGTTCGTGTTCGCAGTGGTCTGAGCGACGTCGCTGAGGACGTGACCCTCGCTGACGGTGGCGGTTTCTTGACCAGTGCCGAATCACTGGGCAATGGTCGCACGACCGGCAGTTACCAATTGCAAATCCGTCTCGGCGAAGACGACGTGTTCGCGGGAACCCAGGTTCGCTACAGCGATGTGCGTTACGCCACCAACGGCGTTCAAGTCATCGGTGGCCCGATGCACAGCCCGCTGACCGGCACGGACTATGAAACCGACTCGGACAATGGAACACTCGCCGACGCTCAACGCCTCGGCCTGTACGACAACCAATACACTTCCGATGGAACGATCACGACGTTGGCCGATGGCAGCATCGTCATCAACCGTGACTCCGGCGGTATCGACCGTGTCGACATCGATTTGGACAACCCTGCCGGTCCATTGTCCAGCGACAACCTGGCGACCAATATCTCAGGCATGCTGACCGACGTCGATGACGTCGATTGGTTCGAGTTTGACATCGAGTATCAACAACTCACTCGCGATGACGCGGCCCTGTATCTGGCAACCGTGTTCGACCTGGATTACTCCGACGGTTTGGCACGTGCGGACACCGCTCTGTACGTCTTCAACTCGCTGGGTGAGTTGGTTCTTATCGGCGGTGACAGCAACATCGCGGACGACCAAACCTCGCCAGGAGCCGGATACGACCCATCCGATCTTTCGCGTGGTTCGTTCGGCAACGCCGACCCATACATTGGTTCCGCAGAACTTCCCGAAGGCACGTACTACGTCGCGATTTCGAATCAATCGCGTCAGCCAGCCGTGCTGGACCAATTCACCAACCGCGACACAGCCAACCCATTGTTGCGTTTGGAACCTGTCGATTCGATTCAACGTATCGCGGAAGAGAACTTCGAAGTCTTTGACTTCTATCCTGGAACCGCGTCCGCGCCCGTCCAACCGGTGTTGTTTGACGACAACTCGATCCTGGACTACTCGCTCGACGACGTCGTCCTGTACGTCAACACGGGGTCGACGCTGTTTGTGGTCAACCCATTCACGGGTGAAACCTACGGCACGATCGGAAGCTTCGGCGATGAAGTTCGCGACATTGCGTTCACGGCCAACGGTGAGTTGTTCGCCTACACTGGCTACGACGATCGCCCCGCGGGTGACACGACCTGGACTTACAACCGAATCGACACCGCCACGGCTCAGCTCAGTGCCCCGCTCAGCGTTGGTGCGGGAATCGAAACGTTCCACAACTTGGACGCGGAAGAACCGCCAGCCCAGCAGATTCTGGATGAAGCCAGTGATGACGGAATCGAAGTCGAAGCCATCACGATCCGAGCACGATTTGGTTCGGAAACAGGCTTCTTCATCGGCAACCGTCCCACCGCCCAAGACGGTTTGGACTACATCGACAACATCTTGTACACCTTCAACGAGGAAACAGGTGAAGCGACCGGTCCAGTCTTTGACCTCGCTCTGTTCAACGCGGGTGCCGGTACAGACCGCCGTGAAGTCGGGGCGATCGACACTGCCATCCCAACGGGCAACCAAGACACTCAATTGGGGATTGCTGATGCCACCGCCAACGACGCCAACGGGTTGCCTGTGGCGAGGTTGTTCGACGGTGACACGTTCAGCCTGACCAACGGCACCGAGACCGAAACGTTCGAACTGAACCAAGGGTTCACGATCCTGGCTGCCTCGCCAGCAGATTCGTTGACCGGTGCGACGCTTGCCAACGCCGCGATTCCAATCGCGACGGACACCACGCTCGATCCGGCAAGCATCCTCAATGGCACCTTGTTGACGGTTGAAACGCCAGGCAATGCCCCGGTGACTTTCCAAATCACGGATTCCACCGCCGCGATTCCGCCGGGCAACATCCGTGTGCCATTGGATCGCAGTTCCGACGCAGTGGTCTTCATCGACACTCTGGCATCGGTCATTCGCGACCAAGGCATCGCGGTTTCCTCCAAGGGCACCCAATTGGCTTTGCCGACCGCGACCAACGTGCAGTTGACCGGCCCTGGTGCAGTGGCCGCTGACGGCATCGCCTTGGTGGGCGACAACAACGTCACCGCAGGCAACATCGCGGTGACTCTGTTGCCAACCGACACTGCCGAAACCGTTGCGTTCCGCATTTCGCAAGCCGTCCAAGCTGCGAACACCGGCGGTTCGTTGCCAACGGTCACCGCGACGCCTCAGGGCAACTCGCTGTCCATCACGGGGGCGATCGCCAACGTCAGCAGCGTGACCGGAGCCGTCCGGGCTGGTGGTTCGCCAAACGGCGGAACGATCACGGGCATCGAGATGGTGGGCAACGACCTGTACGGTGTCAGTGACAACGGTGGTCTGTACTTCGTGCCGAGTGGACAACTCAACGGAACCGGTGCCCGCTTCGTTGGCAACTATGTCTCCACCGCCACCGACTTGATCGGGTTGAACTTCACCGGTCTACGTGCCGGCCCGAACAGTGTCGAGGACGGAGCTTACAGTGACATTCTGTTCGGAACGACCAGCAACGGTCGCATCTATGCCTTCAACACGCTCGGCGAACTGCAGCCCATCTTTGCTGGTGGTCGCAGCTTCATCGACACGGGGATCTTCGGTGCATTGGGGCTGGACTTCAGCACGCTGGATTACAACCTCTGGCACGTCGCTGGGGCTCGTGCAGACGATGCGGGACACGGCTACACGGAAACCTTCAGCGATACCCGCCCGGAAGTCTCGGGTGGCAACTCGCTGCAGTTCAACTACACCGCCGGAGCGTTCAACAACAACTACGAATTCGGCGAAGCTCCTGTCCAGAACTTCGGCAATGCCAACGAAAACGTCCGCCAGGACGGACAAGACGTCCAAAGCACTTACAACCTTCCTGGTGGTGCGAAGGGGATCGTCCAGTCCAACGCGTTCAGTCTGGAAGGCTACTCGTCGGCTGACCTGCCAACGATGTATTTCAACTACTTCCTTGAAACGGATGGTGTTGACGACGACTCGGCAACCGACAACGACGACGACTTGTTCGCCGAAGATCGTGACACGCTGCGGATCTATGTGATCGATGCTTACGGTGTGGAACACCTGGTCGCCACCAATAACGAAACGCGTGGCACCGGCGACTTCGACGACGAGTTCGACGACCCAGCCGAAGTTGGCATCTACGACGACGACATCGACGTGGACGTCCAACAATTGTTCGACAACACCGGAACATGGCGTCAGGCTCGTGTGCCGCTCAATGAATTTGCTGGTCAAAGTGGACTGTCATTGAGAATTGAGTTCTCGACCGCTGGCACGACCGCCACGAACACCGCTGAAATCCGCACCGTCGCGGCCAGCGGCCTGACCGATGGCGAAAGCTTCACCATCGGCGGACAACTGTTCTCCGTGGATCTCTCGCCAACGATTGCCTTCCCATCGGGAGCCCAATTGGCTGACTTGTTCAGCAGTGGCGCGACCGCGGAAGCCACGTTCACCGTGGACGGGCAAGAGTACATCTTGACCGATGGAACACGCACCGTCGCGGCCGATCAGATCGAGATCGATGTGACCAACGGTCAACCAACCGCCTTGGCTACCTTGACCGCTGCCGACATCGCCTCGGCGGTTTCCAGCACGTTTGATACCAGCGTCAGCGTCGAACGTTTGGTTCCATCAGGAGCTGAACTGGCGATCTTCTATCAGAACAACCCAGACGAATTCCGCACCGTGTTCATCAACGGGAATGAATACTTGCTGGACGACGGGTTCCGTGACACCACCGATGCAACGGCCCAGATCACAGGCACCGCCCTGATTCCAGTGGACGTCCTCGCGGTTTACCAAAGCCTAGAAGACGCCGATCCTGATGTTGAACAAGTGGTCGACCTGACCCAAGAAGACATTGCACTGGTTCTGTCCACCGTCATTGGCGAAACCGATGGTGCGGTCGACTACGATCAATTGGTCCCCACGGGAACCCAGTTGTCGAATCTGTACAGCGATGCTTCGGAAACGTTCGTCATCGAAATCGACGGCGTCGAATACGTGCTGACCGACGGCACCCGCTCGATCCAAACCGGACAAGTCTCGGTGCTCATCGCCGACTTCGCCCGCTCGGACATTGGTGCCGAACTGCAAGCGGTGGTCGAACAGAACACGGGTGTGCAAACGCCTCAGTTCACGACCGTTGACAACTTCGACTTCAGTGATCCATCCGACCCGATCGATCCATTTGGAAACCCAAACCCAGTCGGTGCGGTCGGTCGCAACGATTTGCTGTATCAAGCCACTCCGCTGCCATACTCCGATGGCAACGCTCAAGTCACCGGTCGCGGTACATTGGGAACGGTCACCACAACAGGTGTCACCAACCTCGGCGATGTGGACTTGTCCAGCGTCGAAGTCGCGGCGGGCACGACAATCACCGTCAGCACGCTGGCGGACAATCCTGGAATCGAGCTGAACGTTCGCTTCTTTGATTCCACCGGAGTCGAACTTCGCAGCCCCACGGGAGGTTTGTTGGCGATCGAAAACACCGCTAACGGAACCGTCTCTGTCACGGCCCCATCGGACGGCGTGATCTACATCGGAATCAGCGGCCCTGAAAACGGCGACTACGATCCTCGCGTTTCGGGTACCACCAACGCGGCTCAAGTTGGCGGATACGAAGCGACTGTGTCGATCAATCCACAATTGGACGTTCAAGCGAACTCGTCCGTGGTTGAGTTCAACGGAGTCGGATCCGTCTCCGTCTCGACTGGTAGCGGATTGCGAGTTGGTTCACAAAATGCCTTGCCTGGCATCCCAGTCCAAATCAGCCACTCCGACACGGCTCAAGAAGTCGCCGCGGCAGTTCGCCAAGCTCTGGCCAACCGATTCACCGATGGCAACGAAACCTTGATCCCTCAAGTTGGATCCGCGGTTCGTCTGCCCAACTTGACGATCGATGATTCCGGTCCATTCGCATCGACGGCACAACGGTACGGCGACCGATTTGGTGCCAACGGCCAACCCGCAGCGTCGGACAACGAGAACAACGGTGCGTTCATCGATGACATCATCATCGGATTCGCGGAACGTGGCGAAATGGTTTCGTCGGCCAATCCAATTGGCACCGACGAAGCCTTCATCGTCAACGATTCGGTCAACTTGACCAACCCAGCCCAACCGACTCAGCCAACCGTTTCGGGTGCCTATCAACTAGAAATCCGCGATGCATCGGAATACGTCAGCAGCGGTCTGGACGGCGATTCTCGCTTCCGCACGTTCGACACCAATGAACGACTCACCAGCGGCATCACTTTGACCGCCTTGCCGGCTTCGGAAATCGAAGACGGTGCGACGTTCACTTTGGCCGATGCGAACACTCGCTTGACGTTTGAATTCGACATCAGCGATGACTTAGGCAACTACGACGGAATCGTCCCTGACGACAACCGAATCGCGGTCCAACTGCCTCGCGCCGCCACGGCGGCAGAGGTCGCCAACCAAATCATCCGCTTGATCAACTCCAATCAAGTCCAAGCGGTGATCGATGGAAGTGCGGCTCGATCCAACGGCACCTTGCCACCGGAAAACGCGAGCTCGCCGAACTCGTTGGTCAACGCCGACACCCGCATCAATCTGTACGGCGACCTCAGCCTGCGACCAGATACGGCGGGCCGCCCCACATTCGAGAACATCGAGATCTCCGAACTGCGTGGTGATTCCAACCGTGCCACCGCCGAGCAAGGCGTGATCATGATCGAGAACAACCGGTTCTTGTTCAGTTCCAACGCTGGTGTCGACATCAATCGCGACGCGTCCGCTGGGGTTGTTTCGGACGACCTGCGTGATGCCACGCCATCGATCCTGACCTACGCTCGCAATTTGATCGAACTGAACACCGAGAACCTGATCCCTGGTGTCGTGGTTCAAAACAACGTCATCGCGTTCAACTCGGACGCGGGCATTCGCATCACCGGATTGGATGGTGACGGCGGAGCATCGGAAGACCCAGTCGGCTTCGACCGAATTGTCAACAACACGTTGGTCGGTGGCCCCATCACCAGCGGTGCTGAGCTCGGACCTCAGGTGTTCGAATCCATCCTGTTCGACCAAGGCGGCATCTCGTTCGCCGACGCGGTTGTGCAAGACACATTGGATCTCGGCCCCGACGTCAGCTCGGAATTCACCGACACCGAAGCCGCGCTCGGATCGCCTGATTGCCACGGCATCGGCCCAGAACCAACCAGCGGTCAGTTCACCTTCTCGCTGGGGTCCGGCGGACAAGCCACGTTCTTGTTCCAGGACAACCTGTTGGTCGGTGACGGAACCTCGGCTCCGGACTTGGTTATCTTTGAATCGGGAACGCCAGAACGCGTCGCGGTCGAAATCAGCCGCGATGGCGTGACGTTCTTCTCCGTCGGTCAAATCTTTGGCACGGACAACACGATCGACCTGGACTCGTTTGGCTTCGGACCAAATGATCAATTCGGCTTTGTCCGACTGACTGACTTGTCCAGTTCCGGCACGTTCGACTTCGGTGCTGCAGGTGCAGACATCGACGGCATTGGTGCGATCTCCACGATTGCTCGTGAGATCTACACACCGGGCAGCCAAGGCATCGTGGTCCAGCAGAATTCGGCCCCAACGATCCTGAACAACATCGTCGCGAACTTCCAAAATGGAATTGTCGTCGCATCACCACAACGCAATGTGGCCGGGGACGTGGACGTCTCGGGTGACCTGACCGTCATCGGTGGCAACACGTTCTATCGCAACGCGAACGACGCAACCTCTGGTGACACGGGACTGTTCTCGCAGTTCATCAGCCCGTTCCAGCAGATCTTCGTCAATCCCGTCAACTTGGTGTTCACACCGCAGGCTGGCACCTCCACGATCGACAGCGGCATCAGCTCGCTGGAAGATCGCTCGTCGCTTGAAACCGTTCGTGGTGCGATTGGATTGCCACCGAGCCCGATCATCGCTCCGGTTTACGATCTCAACGGACAACTCCGCAGCGACGATCCAAACGTTGCCTCGCCAAATGGCCTCGGTTTCAACGTCTTCGTTGACCGCGGAGCCGAAGAACGCGGCGACAGCGACGGGCCTCGTTTTGTGGTCACCTCGCCTCGTGGAGACGACCTGTTCAACTTGGCTGGTCAAGCCTTCAGTTCCGGAACGATCCACGATGCGTTTGAAATTCAACTCATCGATGGAATCGCTCCCGCCGACGCGGCTCCTGGAGTTGGCATCGATGACTCGACGGTTCGGTCCGAGCTGGTTCGGATCACGCGATTCTTCTACGACAGCAACGAAGTCGAATTGCTGTCCGAAGGTGTCGACTATCGATTCAGCTATGAGCCTGGCGACAACACGATCCGCCTGACTCCGATCGGAGGCGTGTGGCCCGACAACGCGACGTACACCGTCGAATTGCTCGGCAGCACTCTGTCCGGCGACAACGTCGGTGTCCTGAAAGCCGAAGAAGGACGTGTCTACGCCGATGGTGCGACCACCCAGGTTGGCGACAAAATCTTCGAAGCCGACACCGGCATCGGGTTGTCGATCCTGCCGAGCGAGTTGACCATCGTCAATCCACTCACCAACCTCGTTGAGTCCAACATTGACGGGCAACTGGTGACGATCTTCGACGGCGTCAATGAAGTCACCTTCGAGTTCGATACCGAATCCATCGCCAACGTCGCTGAAGGAAACATCCCTGTTCGTTTGCCTGAAGCCGCCACGGCCGAGCAAATCAGTGACATCTTCGCTCGTGCGATCAATGGATCTGAGTTGCAACTCGTTGCCATTCATATGCAGGTCGACGACGACGCCACGATTGAAACCGGGCGTTTGCAACTGCTCGGAGTGACCGAGGAGAGCGAGAATAGCTACGTTTCATTCGAATCGGATAGCTTCCTGCGTCAGACCAACCACGTGCTCGATGTCACGATGCTGATCACCACGACGGATGGCATCAACGACTTCGACGGTCAGCAAGTCACGATCTTCGACGGGCAACAAGAACTGACCTTCGAATTCGATTCCAACGGTGCGGCTGCGGCCAACGCGGACGTGGTCGTCGCGATCCGAACCGATTCGACTGCCCGTCAAATCACGGCAGAATTGCTTTCCGCCATCGACACAGCGGGATTGAACGTTGAAACGTCTGGAGCAACTGGCAACTTCCGAATCTCCGGAACCAACGGACCGATCTCCGTCACCTCGTTGACCGATTCGGTCATCGTCGAAGGCAACAGCGAAATTGGCGTGTCCTTCGGCTTCGGCCTGATTGTCCCAACGGAAGAGGGCAGCGTTTCGCCAAACCTGAGTGACGGTCAGACCTTCACGATTTCTCGTGGCACTACTGAATCGGTGACCTTCGAACTGGATTTCGACGGATTCCTCAATGATTCGTCCGCGGTCGCAGTATCGATTGCGGGTGGCGGATTCGGTGGATCGACGCCGGACCAAGTCGCTGACGCGTTGGTCGCTGCGATCTCAGCCAATGTCACGGGATTGACTCCGGTCAACATCGGGGGTGGGCGTGTGTCCTTGGGCGGTGACGACCAATACAGTTTGAACTTGGCCAACACAGCCCTCTCGCAATCCGGATTCGCCGGGCAACCCGCTTCGATCCCTGTCATCGTGCCACTGGACGATGTGCGGAGCGAAGTCGTCGAAGGTCTGGAAGAATCCAGTGCAACCAAGCTGAATGCGATCCAGCCAATCATCGACATCCTGTCGTTGTCACAAACTGGCATCAAACGCATTGCTCACTTGTACGGCGAAGCCATCTCGGATGCCTTTGCAACGGAGATCGCTTCCGGTGACCTTGTCGTTCAACAACCGGATTCACGGATCTTGATCGAAGGAGCCTCCTTGGTTCGCGGTCAGTCCGTGATCAGCGATCGGATCACCGATGACGTTGGCAACCAATTGCTGGCGGGCGAAGCGGTGATCTTCGTTGGCGAACTGCTCGACTTCGGTGACGCGGCTGACCCACGCATTCCAGTCAGTGTCGATGACAACGGTCCTCGTCACGTCATCAACGAAGGCTTCCAGCTTGGCGATCAAATCACCGCAGACTCCGGTGGCGTTGTCAACGGTTCCAATACCGCGGACACCAACGCCGACGGTGACGACGGCGTCGCGATTTTGGGTTCGATGCGACCTGGGTTCTCGACTCAGTTTGTCATCGATGTTCAATCGCCAACGGTTGGTGGCGTCACACCGGCCTTCTACTTGGACGCTTGGTTTGACTGGAACGGCGATGGAACCTTCGATGAAACCGAAGTGGAACGCTTCGGCAGCATCGGCTCCGGCGTGGCTCGCGTCATTGGAACCGGGGGCACCACGGTCAACATCAATGTTCCATCCAACGCAGTTGTCGGTGAAATCCAAACTCGCTTCCGCCTCTCCAACGAAGCCGTCTTGGGCTCGAATGGACTCGCGCAATCGGGCGAAGTCGAAGACTAC
Source organism: Rhodopirellula sp. JB055 (assembly GCF_043100905.1). Taxonomy (NCBI): domain Bacteria; kingdom Pseudomonadati; phylum Planctomycetota; class Planctomycetia; order Pirellulales; family Pirellulaceae; genus Rhodopirellula; species Rhodopirellula sp. JB055. The sequence goes on from NZ_JBICHO010000105.1 coordinate 22,183, forward strand.
ACCTTCACGATTTCGAACAACCCGTACCAGAACCCATCGTTGATCCAAGACGTCAACGCCAGTGGAGCGGTCACGCCTCTCGACGCCCTGTTGATCATCAACGCGATCAATGCCGCCGACGGTGACATCGATTTGTCGAACATCCCTGCGGGAGTGACCTTGCCTCCGTACCCAGATGTGAACGGCAACGGGGTTGTGTCTGCCTTGGACGCGTTGATTGTCATCAACCGTCTGAACGAGATCACCAATCCTGGAGAAGACCCAACGGGTGCAGGGGAGCCTCTCTTCGCATCCACTTCTTCGACCACGGTGGCCTACACCCCCGTGTCGGACGGTGTATTGGCATCCAACGCGACGATCGCGTTCGATCCGACCTCACGCAGCAACGACGATTCACGATTGTCCGAAGCCGCTGGCGAACCCATCGCGGAATCGACCACCAAATTGGTGGGTGATTCCTCCAGCGTCTTTGATTCGGCCGCGATGATCAGTTTGGATGACGTGGTGGAAACCTTGGCAAATGATCGGGATCAGGCCGACCAATCGGACGAATCGGAAATTTCGGCATTGGACTCAATCTTCGCGTCGATGAACTGATCGTCGCGAAGAAAACCTTCGGTCAATAACCCATTTTCGCGAGCGTGACGTAGATTTCGAATGGACGGTTCCCCGTTCCACTCGAAATCTGCGTCACGCTTTGTTTTGTGGGGTGTTTCGCAACCGTCTCTGTTGATTGCAATCCGCCGCAAGCGAGTGCGATTTGGCGGAATCGTTGCGTTTTTGAATTCAATTGGGGAACCAAACGGACGTTCGTCGGCTCCAAGGATTCAGGAAAAGGCGGCCAAACATCCTTCTCAACGCTTTCCCAGCAATCGGCCGACATGCGAAAACGGGCTACCAGCAAGAAATCCAGTCAGCAAAACGCAGCCGTTGGTCGCCACGCGACTCGACGACAGCTCTCGCTTCAGGCTCTTGAAACGCGACGTGTCATGGCCGCGGGCATCCCGGTGGGGGCGACCGTCAGCGATACCGCCGAGTTCTTTCTGGGACGCATTGCGGTCACACCGATCTTCCTGGATTCCACCGGGCAGACCGACACCAAAACCCAAAATTGGACGGAGGGTGAAATCGATGCTGTCATGTCCAAAATCACCACTGGGCTGAACTGGTGGGTCGAAGCTCTGGATCGACTCGACACGGTTCACGAGCTCGAATTTGTCATCGACGATACCTACGCTGAGAATCCGCTGCAGATCCCGATCGAACCAATCGATCGAACCAGCAACAATTACAGCACCTACGTTGGACAATTCTTGGACGACACAGGCATCGACGCGTCGCTGTCATTGGACGAAGGCATGTTTGCCTTCAATTCGTCCCAGCGCGAAGCCTTGGACACCGACTGGGCATTTTCGCTGTTCATCAGCGATTCTTCGGATGACGCTGATGGCTTTTTCGCTTCCGGCGGATCATTTTCGGGCGCATTTGCCTTCCCCGGCGGTTTGTACATCATCGCCCCCTCGACCCGGCCTGCCCAAACATTCGCACACGAAATCTCGCACATGTTTTGGGGGCTGGACGAGTACAACGGTGGCGGCTCGTACAACCAAAGCCGCGGCTACTACAACACTCCCAACGAGAACGCTGCTGACAATCCCACCCCAGGATTCACCCAACAACCCAGCATCATGGCGGGCGGCAACAACTTGGTGAACGCCTACCAAAACTTCGTTTCTCCCGAGTCCACTTTCGCCATGCTTGGCTGGCAAGATTCGGACGGAGACGGCATCTTCGATGTGCTCGACGTCCCACTCAACCTGGAGGGAACCGGGCACTTTGATTCCGAAACCAACCAGTTTCATTTCCGAGGCGAAGCATCCGCGGAAACATTGATCAATCAAAACCCTTCGGGACCGCAGAGCGATATCACGCTGAATGTTGTCTCCGAACTGCAGATCTCGATCAATGGTGGTGAATGGTCGACGCTGCAAACCCCCGACAGTCCCACCGCCACGTTCGATTTCGCCATCGACGTCCCATCGAACACGACCTCCATCTCTCTGCGAGTCATTGATGAAGCGACGGGGGTCACCAGCGAAACGTTGACGGCCACCCGCACCACCCCGATGGTCACCGATTCGCCCGTCGCTGGATTCGTTTACTTGGACGAAGACAATGACTCCAGCCGTAGCGAATTTGAGACTCTTCTGGCGGGAGTCCAACTGGATGTCCTGGCCTCCAACGGATCGGAACTCCCTAGCGGTAGCTTCAGCGTCGCCGACGCCACCCTCGACACGGATCTCTCGCCGACCGACGGAATGACCTTTGCCGCCATTGGCGATAACGTTGGCGACGAAGTGCAAGTCCAACAGGACACACGGTTCCTTGATCAACCTCTGATTCACGTGCTGGACGTCAACTTCAATCGATGGTGGGCCGCACTGGATTCCCGCTTGGGATTGGAAGTCTCGTTTGATCAACCCGTGGGGCAGGTTGAAGTCGACATTGTCGGCATCGAAGACAACAGCTACGGACGCGTCGAGGCCTACGACGCCAGCGGCAACCTCATCACACGCATCACCACTGACATTCGCAACACGGCCAACGGAAGCCTCACCGAAGGGCAAACCTCCACGCTCACGTTGGTCGACCCAGAAGCTCGTATCGCACGCATTGAAATTGCCGGGCACGCGTCCACTCGAATTGGAGTCACCGGAGTCCGACACGGCGTCGAACCTCAAATCGTGACCGATGCTTCGGGCGCATTCATTCAAACGAACCTCGCCGATGGCCAATACCAACTCCATTGGCAACCATCTCAGGTCATTCACGACATTGCCGATGCCACCATCACAGTGGTCAATGGTGAAATCACCGCTGGCGTGACGACCACTGACGGTTTGATTGCCGCCGCAGCAACCCGAGTCGACAGTCCTCGATACAACACCGACCTTGGCGAAGACGACAACGGCGATGGGGTCGTCACCGCTGTGGACGCTTTGCAAGTCATCAATGACTTGAATACCAACGGCGACCGCACGCTTACCTTTGCGGAAACCGATGGTAGCAAAATCGATGTCTCCAATGATGGGGCTGTCTCAGCGTTAGATGCTTTGCGAGTCATCAACAAACTCAACGAACTCGACAGCCAATCCGAACCCGCCGGCGAATACATCGCCGCCGCTCAATCCCGCGGAAACAGCGGAACCGACGCTAGCGACTCAAACGTGGACGACGGAGATGGCTCCTCCGATACCACTCAAACACCAAGTGATTCGTTCGCATCGCAAACGGTGCCGCAACCAACGTTCGATCAACAAACTTCCTGCGACGCCATCTTCCGAGATGATCAAACCCTCGGCGAGATCCTTGGTGTCGAATCCAAATTCATGGCCTCCACTTCCTGAATGAGCGGATGCGGTGTCACGCCATCAAGTTGCGGGAGTCAAATCCGCGCCGCCTGTCATGCGCGGCACTCCCCCTGGCGTGCGTCTGAACGGCTTCGCCCGACCTAGTGGTTCTTTCACGCTTTGTTTTGAGGGCAGTGGACGAGGCGACGAGTCCTGAACTGGCGTCAAATCCACGGACTCGTCGCCTCGCCCACTACGATCGATCCTACCTCTTAACTTTGGCAAACCACCAGTAGATCGGTCTCACAAAACTTCGTTACGGGAAAGGTGCATCGCGCAGAACAACGCTGGAAAACCGTGTCAAAAAACGGCGCCGTCTCAACGCTCACAGAGTGTCGGAAGGGACGGGGGACTCAGACGCTTTTTACATGTGGAGCAGACCATTCGAATGATCGCCGCGGATGAGTGCTTTCATTTGGGAGCGAGCGACGAAGTCAAGGCAATTGCTTCGCCTGGCAACTCGACGTCTCAGGAACGCTTGAGCGGCTGCGTCCGAATGCAACAATGTTCCCGCCCTAATCCATCAATCAAAGCGAACGGCAAGGGATCCGCCCTAAATTGCCTTCGCGTTCGCGTCCGGTTAGTCTATACCCTTTCCAGATACCCTCATTTCCACTCCCGAAGAGCCCTCCATGAGCGACCGACGCGAATTCCTCAAGACATCTGCTGCTGCCGCGACCATTTCCGCCGCGACATTCACCGCAGCAACCACCAACAGCCAACCCGCCTCGGCGGCACCAGCGGGCAGCAACGAACGGATGCGAATCGGGTTCATCGGCCCCGGCGGTCGAGGCTTCGGTGCTCACGTCAAATCGCTTTGCAAACACCACCAAGCTGGCCGCAAAATCGAATTGGTCGCCGTCGCTGAAGTCTTCGAATCCCAACGGGACAAAGTCGCGGACTACATCGAAAAGGCCACCAAGACCAAACCGGCCAAGTACGTCGACTACCGTGACATGATCGAGAAAGAAAATCTCGACGCCGTCTGCATCGGTACCCCCGACCACTGGCACCACCGCCAAACCATCGACGCGCTCGAGGCCGGACTGAACGTCTACTGCGAAAAGCCAATGACGAAGACGGTTCAAGAAGCCTTTGACGTCGAAGACAAATGGCGGGCCAGCGGCAAAGTCATGCAGGTCGGCGTGCAATCGACCAGCCTCCCGGTTTGGGACGAAGTCAACGCTCTGCTTCGCGAAGGCAAACTTGGCAAGGTCCTGGGTTTCCAAACCGAGTACTTCCGAAACTCCGATGTCGGGCAATGGCGTTACTACAAACTCACGCCTGACATGACCCCCAAAACTATCGACTGGAAACGTTGGCTGGGAACCGAACACGACCTCGCCGAAGATGTGCCCTTCGACCGCGAAGTCTACAAGCAATGGCGTCGCTTCTGGCCGTTCGGCAGCGGCATGTTCACTGACTTGTTCGTTCACCGCACCACTTCCATGTTGAAAGCCACCGGCCTTCGCGTGCCAGGTCGCGTCGTTGGTGCCGGTGGCATCTACCTCGAGTACGATGGCCGAGATGTGCCCGATGTTGCCACGGTGGTTGCGGACTTCAACGAAGGCGTCCAAGGCTTGATCACTGCGACCATGTGCAACGAAGAATCACGCGTGAACCAATTGATTCGTGGTCACTATGGCACCTTTGCTTTCGGCAATGGCGAATCGTTCGACGGATTTGACTTCATTCCAGAACGTGGCCCCGTGACCCACGTGCGGCAAGAAGCCGAGCGGATCACGACCAACCCGATCGACAACACCACCATGGCTCACTTCGCCAACTGGTTGGATGCCTGTGAAGCCGGTGATCCATCGCTTTGCAACAACCAACCTGACCTGGGGGCCGCTGCCATGTCGGTCGTTAACCTTGGTGCCCAAAGCTACCGTCAAGGCAAAGTGTTCTTTGTCGACGAAGATCACAAGATCTCTGATCAAGACCCCGGTTGGTCAGCCAAATGGGAAGAGCGTTCTGCCAACGGCGGCCCGGTTGCCCACATCCCAGGCTGGAACGCCGGCGAATACGGCAGCAAGCAACGTGACCCCGATTACATGGAATACGGCGGACCATGGGTCGACGGCAAAGACCCGTCCCAAGGCTAAACGGCTCGCCTGCAGCGGCAGTCAATGAGCTCCTAACACGTGAGCGAGAAACTCGAATCGTTCCCTCGCTCACGTGTTTTGAAGTTGCGCTTTTGCATTCGGTTTTCTTGGCCAACGGCCTTCGTCATCGTAGTCTGGGGGATCACCCCAGGGACCGAGAAAGAAGGGGAATTGGTTGGCCAACGGCCAACATCAACCCACACGTTTTGATTTGAATTTGGCCACTCTTGGCCGACATCCCAAACTCCGACGGGTAAGAGTGCCCGTCCCAAATGCGTTAAGACCTTGGTACGACGAATCAGACACGCCCTGACGCGTCTGTGAGATTCCTGATATCGCCCCGGAGGGGCCGTCGTGAGTAGCTCGGGGCGGAAGCCCCGAGATCGGTGGCGGGAACAAACATGGTCGCCCCGGATGGGCCCGGCGTAGGGATGCGGTGCGGTGCCTCGCAGAACGACTTGTCGATTTTGTTGTAGGTTGGCCACTCTTGCCCCCCGAAGCCTCTGCAGGGTGTATCTTGTTACCCGTCGCATGAGCGTTGACGTTGCGATTTTTCGTTGATTGACCAACGAATGCGAAGCAAAACTCCGAAACGCGTGAGCGAGGTCCCAACTCAAAGCCACCGATCTTCGTTCACGAACTGACTTCCCTTGAACCGCTCGCTGAATACCTTCGCTCCGAACCCATCGGACTCGCACACCGATCCGCCCCATTTTTTGTGGGGCTTCCTGTTTTTAGAAAGAGCCAAAATGAACTTCCGATTGTTCGCTGTCGCTGCCGCGTTTGTTTTGCCACTGTCGCTGGTAACGGGCGAAGAAGACATTTCAAAATTGAAATCCTCGGAAGCCCGTACGGCGGGCGAATTGGATCAACATGGAACCGATGTCCGGTCGCTGGATCGAAAGTTCCAAGAGGATCTCGCGCGTTTGGAAGAAGCCTACCTTTCTGAACGAGAACGGATGCAACAAACGCTGGTCGAATCGCTGGCCAAAGAACAAAAAGCACTCACGAAGAAAGGGAAACTGGATCAAGCGATTCGAGTCCGCGAGCAAATCGAAGAGATCACAGCAACGGAGATCGTTCCGCCTCATCCAGCGACGTCACAATCGCCCCGCCTCAATACAAGCGGATCGACGCTCGCCAAAGGAATCCAAGGGACTTGGCGCTGGAGCAATGGTGTCGATATCCGAAATCTGGAGAACGGTCGAACCAATGGAAACGGAAGCTGGCGATTGCTTAACCCGCGTGAACAAGTCTACGAGTTCCAATGGAAGCGATTGGCGCCGGATCACGTCAAGCTCTCTCCCAATGGCCGCGTTTTGGAAGGCACCAAAGCCAACAACCCGACCATCCGCGTGTGGGCTGTTCGCGTCGACTGAAAACGCAAGCTCTCTCAGTGACGCCAAGCCACAACCGTCCTGTCACCCCGGCAACTCCCTTTGGGAGGGGCGGCCCGCTTCGGGCCGGGGAGGGTTACGCGCTCGTTCCAAACGCTCAACCCTCCCCTCGCTTCGCTCGACCCTCCCAGGGGAAACGCGATGATAGCGGTTTGAGAGCACAGCACTTAAAAAACATCGCGACCTCATAGGCTGCCCCAGGCAAGGAACTCGTTTTTCATTCGCTGGTTGGCGAACGTGATGGACACTGATTTGAAAGGGATACGCAGTTGCCAAAATTCCGAATCTTCGATTTGCTATTGGGGATCGCGGTCCTCGCTTTGCACTTCGCGAATTATAGGATGCTGTCTCTGGGGACTGACGCTGAGATCGCAGGACTACTCAACTTGACCCCAACTCTGCTCGCAGCGTGGATCCTTTTTCGTTCACGAATTTCAATTCCGCACGCGACGCTGTTGCACTACCTTTTGTCGCTCGGTTGGGCTTTTGCAGATACGTTTTGCTATGAACTTGCCATCCATTTTAAAGAGTCGATGGCAAATGAGACGAGACGCACCATTCCTCTGTGGTCGGCCGTCGACACCATGGTGGATATGACAACGTGGTCGGTAGCGTTTTCGGCAACTTTTGCACTGGTTTGTTATGCTGCCGTTTCATCGCCGCGTCCATCCACTTTGCCGAACAACTGAACTCACAGCGTCCAACGATTGCTGGCGTCCAGATTGCTCACAGGTTCGCAACATGAATCCAAACATTGATCCTGCCGCCGACATCGTTGCCTACAACCGCGCGGCTTGGGACAGTCAGGTGCGAAAAGGAAATCGCTGGACGATTCCTGTCACGCCAGAGGAAATCGAGCGTGCTCGCGAGGGTGACTGGAGCATCGTCCTGACACCTGAAAAGCCTGTGCCTCGCGAATGGTTCCCCGATTTCAACGGCGGACCTATTGAAGTGCTTTGTCTGGCCGGAAGCGGAGGACAACAAGCTCCCATTCTTGCCGCGGCGGGGGCCAAGGTGACTGTGTTTGACAACTCACCTGCCCAACTTTCCCAGGACCGAATGGTGGCCGAACGAGAAGGCTTGGATATCAAACTCGTCCAGGGCGATATGGCTGACCTTTCCGAGTTAGCAGATGAATCGTTTGATCTCATTGTGCATCCTTGTTCCAACTGCTTTGTGCCCAACGTTCTCCCGGTTTGGAAAGAAGCCTCGCGGGTCATGAAGCCTGGCGGCAATCTGCTTTCGGGAATCGTCAATCCACTTGTGTATGTGTTCGACGATCCATTGATGGAGAAGGGGGAATTCAAGGTTTGTCACAAAATCCCCTACTCCGATCTCACCTGTCTTTCCGCGAAGCAACGGCAAGCCTACCTCGACGATGAGGAGGCATTTTGCTTTGGTCACACTCTTGCGGACCAACTGGGCGGCCAAATCGAAGCGGGCCTGGTCCTCACGGGACTCTTCGAAGACCGCTGGTGCGAATGGCCCCTCTCGGATCACATCCCCACCTTCATCGCCACCAAAGCGACCAAGCTATAAGCGGTCTCGAAGCTTGCGCACCGAGCTACCGATGTCACCCTCATTCAGGGCGAATTCGCCTGCATGACTTCGAAGGAGTCCACGTTGATAGCTCGGGGGAGTAACCCCGAGAACACATGCCAATCATTCCTGCCAACCTGCATATACTGGACGACGACTGGTCCACCTCGACGATCAATGTGCCTCCGTTTGGAACGTCACACGAAGCGAAGCCGAGGTTTACATTCGATTCCGATCGAATGCCAACAAAAGTGGATTGCAAACAAATCAATCCGCCTGAAGTTTGTCAGCCGATCCCATGAACCTGTGAAACGCTCATCAAATCTGTGAAATTTCATGAGAACGCTGTTGCTGATGATTGCCGTGACACTGCCATTCTTTGGTTGTGGGCCAAGTCAACGCTCGTTTCCAACCGCCGGGGAAGTGCCAGACGAATCGCATTTGCTGCTTCCTCCAGAGGCTTCCGACATTGTCCTTACCGAACACGGAGGTTTTCATACCGCCGTGTTCACCTGTCCCCAGTCCGCCGTCGAGCGATTCATCACCAAATTGCGATCCGAACGTCCGTTTCTAAACGGGGCAGATCCTGTTTCGGGTACACCAATCGTGAATCCGGACGACGATCCGTTCATCCAGCAACAGACGTTCGATATACGCCAGCAGGAATTTGCCATTCGCTTTGGGAATGCTCAGGAATTTCATGCGAGCCTACTTTCCTACGAAGTGGCATTGTCGCGGAGAGGCGGCAACCTGGGAATTTTGTTCGACCCAGCCAGCTCGCGATGCTACCTCGACACCGTATACAAATAAGCAGGTCGGCAAGACTGTTTCGGTAAGCATTGTTGCTCCACTGTCCCTGAAGGAATTGACTTCATGCAATACGAAGCTCGCCGAGTATTCACGTCGATTTTCATAGAAGTCGATCAGGAAACAGTCCATTGGCGATATCAGAATCGTTGCGAAGAATGGAAATACAGCATTCCTTTGACAAGTGTCTACTCGTCACCGGTGAAGGCCGTATCGAAAGCCAAGTTCCTGCGGGCCATTGTGCTTCTTTGTGTTTCCCCCATTCTCGCTGGTGCCCCGCTGTATTTCCTCAGCGTCTATCCTTCCGTGGTCGGAGCGGCGTCAGTTTTGGCATTCTTCTACGCGTTCTACTATCTGGCACCTTGGTACACCGGGCCGATTGAATGGGCCACGTTCGAAACCGACCGTCCTGGACGACCGCTCTACCTTTTTCGCGGATCAGACGCTGCCGAATTCGACCGATTCGTTTCGAAGCTTGACGAGATGGTGCAGCGGGCTCGCCAGCAAGCTGAATTGACCAACCACTGAGCCGATGCAAAGTAACAGCTAGAAATAGCGAAGGCCAGCGAGTGTTTTCGAATAGCCTTTCTTGATCCGCGGCCGTTTGACTCCCCGAAAGAATTCCCGATGACCACCAAGCCAACATTCCTCGCTTTGATGTTGCTCTTGGTCGGTTGCGGAGGTGAAACCGAGAAGCACTCCGTTTCGACTCCAGCCGATCCGCTTTTCGAACTCATCGTCTCTGACTTAGCAACGAAGCCCCCTGCAGCTCCTAATTTTCAAGGCCCACACGTTTGGATCAATCCTGAATTCTGCAACGGCGACAGCCTTTTCTTCCGTTGCGGCACGGAAATCGAAATGGACGACGAGCTGGTTGAAGCACTGCAACGTGCAAGCGAGCAAACGAGTCCATTCCCTGTTCATGGAA
>NZ_JBICHO010000106.1:0-4073 GCF_043100905.1 Rhodopirellula sp. JB055
CCCCCTCACTGGCCCGAGCCGCCGACTCTAAAGACGGCTCGAGCTAGACCATTGCCTCGTCGAATCGCTGCTGCATGTATGGCACCGCCAACTCATGCAGTTCCTTTCGCAGGAACATCCCGCTGGGCTTTTTCGTTTCCGCGATGGCCGCGGCGCGATCAGTACCAAAGTGGATTTGCTTTGGTGGTTCATCCTTCGCGTTCGAGATGAACCCGACGACTAAATAGCTTCGCATCTGGTTTGCTCCTGGGTGTTTGTTGTTCGGTTGCCATGGAAAGCGAAAGCGATGGACCTAAGCGGTCCCAAGTCGTGCGTTCCGGCGTTGCTTGATCGCTGCAACGGCTTGTTGCGTTTCCGCCTCTCGAGCGGCTGTGGTGGATGCAAGCGCGGCTTCCAGTTCACTTGGCGACTTTGCCAAGATGTGCTGGTGAAATTCCTCCACCGTCTTTCCGCTTTCCGCAAAATGTTCCGCCTCATCTTGGAAACCAAACTTGTTTCCAATGGCCTTGATTTCGTTCTTGCGATTGCGTTCCGCGTTCATCGCTGATTGAACGCTGGCTTGAATGTTTGCTTGTTGATTCACGGGTTTGTCCTTTGGAAAGAAGAATGCTCTGTTGATTTGATGTCTGCTTGCTGCGTAGTCGCGGTTCGAATCTTCATTTGGGAGTAAGAAGATCTTGTTGCCGTCGCGAACAATACGTCTGCCGTTACTGGATCCCATAATCGTTTCAACCTTCGTTTGAGATGTTGAGTTCTTGGGCCTTCGCGAAGAACTCGTCTTCGTCCATCAACTCAAGGGCTGATTTAGTGGCAGATTCCCACGCCTCGATTCGCTGCTCGAGTTGCTTTTCAACGAGCGGCCGCAACGCTGGGGCGAGTTCACCGTCTTCATTCGTCATGAAGTCCAGTTTCTTTGGCATCGCAAGGCGGGACTGCCGGTCTGAGATCCGGTAGTACGCACCGCTGACAGTGTGCAAGCGAACTGAGAGGGCCTGCAAAAGTTCCTGGCGTTTCTTCGCTTGCTCCGAAAGATCCTCGAGCCCCGGCAGGGTCTGTTCGAGAAACGCTCGTTCGGCAAACGCGGTGCAAACTTCCTTGATGGACTTGACCATGCTCATGTAGTCGCTTTCGGTGCGACCGAGTGATTCCATCACTTCCAACAAGCGTTCCGCGTCACCTTTACGATTTTTGCCGGATACATCGCGGATTGCGATTGCGATGAAATCGCTCTCGTTCTTCTCAATAGCGGCCTGGCGGTCGGCTTCTGAGGATTCCTGCAGTCCACGGATTCGGTCGAGTAGGGTCGTCATGTGTTTCTTAGTCCTTGCGAGGGTCGAGACAAACAACTGAACTCCGCGTTCAGTGTGTGATCGGTTGTGATGGTTCTTGAGTTTTTCGCAGCACCGCGGCGATGCGTTCCACGTCGTTCGGGTGGTAGTAGCCAACACCGTTTAGCCGCTGCTGAGGCACAATGTTCAATTGCTTGATGATGTCCATCAAACGAGTGACTGGCGTTTGGAACTGGCCGGCAATCCGGCCGACAGATGTCAGATCGATGTCTTGCATGTGATGGCCTTATGGTTCCTGGGTTGCGATGTCTGAATAGTAGCGATGTCAACAAAGGGGCTTCTAGAATCTAGAAGGATTCAGGCATAATCTTTCGAAGGTTCCAAAACTACCGTCAGCAATTGCCCGCAGTCGTGGCATTTGCTGGGGCGTTCCCGCACGCCTTCGCCAACATCTTTCGCACCTCGTGTTGCCTTGATGTTTGCACTCCCGCACGCACGGCAGATGGGGTAGGTCGCGAACACATAGCGAGAGTCTGGTTCTTTGGGTTTCATAATGTTGAGTACCCCGCAAATTCTTGGTGGAAGTTCCCCGGCTCGAACTTGGTGAACTCGCCAACCAAACGCAGGTCAAATAGTCCTGGTGAATCGTTCCGCCATTTCGGAACCACCAATTCGTAGTCGTCCACCGTCTCATCCGGCTGGTGCAAGAACAGCACGCCATCGGCATCCTGTTCAATGCTGCCGGAATCACGCAGGTCTGATAGCCGCGGCCGTCTTGCGGTCTTCTGCTGCTTCTCGTTGTCGCGGTTCAATTGCGAAAGCAATAAGACGACGATCCCAAGCTCTCTGGCGAGTTGCTTGCATGCCTTGGAACATTCCGTCACCGTTTCGTAGTCAGATTGGCGGCGGTCACTCTTGTGGATCAATTGGAGATAATCGATTGCCAACGCCTTGATGTCGTGCTTTGCCTTCATCAATCGAGCAATGGCCGCGATTCCCTCCATTGTCGCATGCCGGCCTTTGGGGGCTTGGATCTTCATCAACGAGTGTTTGCAGTCATCAACCGCAGTTCGAAGGTCAGGCATTCGCTCAGCAGGGATTTGGCAAACACCTTGCTCATCAACCTCAAACAACTTGCCATCGATCCCGAGACGTTCTGATAGGATCCGTGCCGCGATCTCGTGTTCTTCCATCTCGAGACTGATCAAGAGCGTTGCCCGCCCTCGCAGGTCCAAAGCATTGGCGATTTGCTTCATTAATGCCGACTTGCCTTTGCCGGGTCGCGCGGCAATGACGTAGGATCCACCGGAACGGAATCCACCATAGGTGTCATCAATGCAATCAATTCCGCTTGGAAGCAATGGCCCCAGGCTGCTTCGCTCTGGGTGGTCCAGAAGCTCGAGACGCATCTGGGCGGCCTCGTGCAACGTCATGCAACCTCCACCCTCGGATGCATCGGCGGCAACCTGGTCGATCTTCGCCCTCATCGTGCCCGCGAGCGTCATCGGGTCATTCTGTGGGCTCATCGCCTCATCAATCGCGGCATTGGCAATCTCAATGATCCGTCTCGACTTGGCGCGGTCGGCGACAATCTGAGCATAGGCTCGTGCGTTTGTGACGTTCGCCACCGCCCCGGATAGCTTGGCGAGGTAGGCCGCCCCGCCGATCCGCTCGAACTCACCAACTTCACGCAGGTGCGAAACCAACAACGTGATGTCGATGGGCTTCTGATCGGCTCGCAAGAGCGAAACCGCATTGAAGAGGATCTGGTGAGCCTCCACGTAGAAGTCCTGTGCCCGCACGACTGGGGCGACTTCATCAATCACCGATGGGCTCAAAACCATTGCCCCGAGCAATCCCATTTCGGCTTCGATGTCATTTGGCATTTCGTTCATGCTGGCACCCTCAAACGTCGCTTGGGTTGTTTGCCTGGTCCGGCGGTCGCCACTTGGTTTTTCATCGTGTTGGCATGGAGCGTTGCGAACTTCTGACGAAGCTTGTCTGGGCACCGCACGTTGATCCTCCAAAAGTCGTCCTGGTTGGCCCACCGGAACACGGCCTTGATTTCCTCGGGGGTGTGCCCATCTCGTTCACGCATCAACCGAATGGTGTTCCCCCACTTTTCGAAGTTGGGTTGCTTTTCCTTCGGGGCCACCGCCTTCACCAGCCCGAACATCCACTGAGCCAATTCCAGATCAATGGCGTCTGCACGAAGTGCGGACTTCTTAGGGTTAGGGATAGGGTTAGAAGGCTTTCCGCTATGTGTTCCGCAATGCGTTCCAGATTCGGAAAGCTTCCCGTCGTTTCGTGTTCCAGATTCGGAAAGCTTTCCGCTTTGTGTTCCGTTTTCGGAATGCTTTCCGTTATCGGAACACGTAGGCTCGATTGGAGCGTCATCGAATTCAGAAACCGATTCGGGGATCATCGTCCAGTAGTGCCCCACGCTGCGGTCGTTCGTGCGGTTGTAAACCAACCAACCGGCCTTGATCGCGGCGTCTCGAGCGTTGTTGAGCTGCTTCGGACTTTTGAACCCGAGCACCTCCATCAACTGCGAATTCCAGAACCGCACCGGGCCTTGGTACCTGGCGGCATCCTCGGTGTGGGCAATGTGAACCACAAGGCAAACGGCATGGTGCCCGATGGACTGGGCCGCGCACCCTTTGAACAACAGCCTGGTGAGCTTATGGGCGTGATGTGATTGACGGCTTGGGTATTTCTGCATCATTCTGCCCCGTCACCTCGGCGGCGACTCTTCGCCAATTCTTGGCGTCCGGCCTCGGTGAT
>NZ_JBICHO010000107.1:0-15900 GCF_043100905.1 Rhodopirellula sp. JB055
AAACTGGCGTCCGTGCTGGCGGCCGAGCATCCTGATCTGATGGATGGGTTAACACTCGTTTGTCCTGGAATCTACGCGGCGCAGTTCCCTTCGCCGGCCAAGTACCGATTGCTGGGCGGACTTTCGCGAATCGGCCTGGGCGGTCTGCGGGTTCCGATTCCGCTGAAGGATCCCGCGTTGTTCACCGGAGTCGCTCGCTGGCAATCGTTCATCCAAAAGGATTCGCTGACGCTTCGCAAAGTCAGCGTGCGATTCGCGTTGTAAGACCGGAAGCTGACCCAGCACGCTCGAGAAATCGCCCCGATGATTCGCACGCCGACCTGGTTGGTTTTGGCGGGGCGAGACCGGATCGTCGACAACCCGAAAACACGTGAAATGTTGGATCGGATGGCGGCAAGCGACAAAGAATGCACGTGCTACGAGGAGGCCGCTCACACGTTTGAGTTCGAACCCGACCCGCGGCCCTACTTTCGAGATCTGACGAACTGGGTGACCCGGGTCGCTCGCCAAACGGCTGGGGATTGAGCCCATGGGAAGGATGCGGGATATTGCCGGTGAATCTCCGTTTTTCCTGACTCACCGGCTCACCGCATGACTGCCTCCGCGATCTTGGCCTGCCAAAAATATCCCGTCACGACCATCATCGGGCTGGAAGTCCACGTCCAACTGAAGACGCAAACCAAACTGTTTTGTGGATGCACCACCGAATTCGGTGCCCCGCCCAACACGCAGGTTTGCCCGGTCTGCCTGGGGATGCCGGGGGCGCTTCCCGTGATGAACCGCGAAGCGATCGCGTTGTCGGTCAAAACCGGATTGGCGCTCAACTGCGACATCCCACCGCTGACCAAGTGGGATCGCAAGCAATACTTCTATCCCGATTTGCCGAAGGGCTATCAGATAAGCCAGTTCGATTTACCGATCTGCGCCGACGGGCACCTGGCAATCAGCACGGACGATGGCGAAACCGAACGCCGAATCGGACTCGTGCGAGCTCACCTGGAAGAAGACGCTGGCAAGAGCATGCACGACGAAGCGTCGGGGATCAGCGACACCAAGATCGACCTCAACCGATGCGGCACGCCTCTGCTGGAAATTGTCAGCCAACCGGACCTCCGGTCGGCCGATGAGGCCAAGGCTTACCTCAGCGAACTCAAATTGCTGCTGACTCACCTGAAAGTCTCCGATTGCGAGATGCAGGAAGGCAGCCTGCGGGTCGATGCCAACGTGAACCTGCACATCGACGTGGAAGGCAAAAAGATCGCGACCCCGATCGTCGAAATCAAAAACCTGAACAGCTTCCGAAACGTCCAGCGAGCGATCGACTACGAAGTGCAACGACAGCTGGTCGACTGGGAAGAAAATCGCCAAACGATCGACGACGCTCCCAAGACCACTCGCGGCTGGGATGACTCCGCCGAGCAAACCTTTGCTCAGCGAGAAAAGGAAGAATCGGCTGACTACCGATACTTCCCCGACCCCGATTTGCTGCCCGTCCGCCTGCCTCGCGAATACGTGGATTCCATCGCGGAATCGTTGGGTGAACTACCAGCGGTGACGCGCGAGCGTCTGCAGACTCAGCACGGCATCAAACCGTACGACGCCGACGTGATCGTCAACCAAGGCCCGGACGTGATCGAATACTTCGAGACCGCCGTGGGAGCCAGCGGCGATGGTCGTCGCACCTCGTCGTGGATGATGCAGGACGTGATGCGGACGATGAAGGAACGCAGCATCGACATCGATGCGTTTCCGATTCCAGCCGAGCGACTTGGCGAATTGATCCGCATGATCGCCGACGGAAAGCTGGACAACAATCGCGCTCGCGACGTGTTCGAACACTTGCTCACGCATGACGAATCGATCGAACAAGCGACCAAGTCTTTGGGTATCGAAGCGGTTGACGACGACGCGTTGGAATCGCTGTGCAAGGAACTGCTGGCGGCCAACCCACAAGTCGTCGAGGACGTGAAGGGCGGCAAGCAACAAGCGGTTGGAGCCTTGATCGGGCAAGCCAAGAAGAAGAACCCCAACGCTTCGCCACAAGCCGTTCGCCAATTGCTGATGGACCTGATCGCGAAGATGTAGTTGCCCGGTCGTCTGTGACCACTGACGCCGTTCCCGCACAACCCGCACAATCGTTTCGGTCTGGAGATCGCCGCGGGCGGAACGGGGACGTGATGTCGCAGAACCACGTCGTCCAGTGCCGATGATTGGGTGTGGGGTAGGTTTGAATATTCCCACTCGGTGTGCGGTCGTTCATCGACTGCGCCCGTCGAAATTCTTCCATCGGCCAAGTTCCCATGAACGCTCCCGCGAAACCTTCCACGCTTCCATCGAAGCCGGATTGGGGATATCGCATCCTGCTCGCTGTCGCAGCAATCGTCGCCGCATGGTTGCTGCTGATGCCCGTTTGTCCGCCGATCATTCAGTCGACGATGCAGCGGTTTCACTTGCGAACACCTTCGTTCGCATGGTGGGCGATCCAGACGCCGATTCCGGCGATGTACAACTTCAAAAACACAACCGAAATTCGCGATCTGCCCCCGCCAGGCGAACTGGAGGGACTGGTCGATCCGCTTTGGCTGTCGCCCTTGGACGACAACACAACGGAACTGGGTGTTCTGGCGACGCGAACCATCAACCATTATCCCACCCGTGAATTCACGTTTGCCAACGGCCGAGTCCGTTACCTGCAAGACGAATCCCCGCGATGGTTGGTGATCGAATCTCATTACCGCGGCGAGTCACTGCAGTCGACCTACGCGTTGTCGCGTGATGACGCCAGCGTCTGGCACATGGAACTGACCGAGGAGCCAGCGGAATGAACGCGATCGCCTCATGCGAAAACCGGCTTGCTTCCTTGCCGAAGAAGTTTTCCTGGACACCATTGACGCCGCTTCATCTGACCTGGGCCGGTATGATGCTGGGTCTGTTTTGGAAGTGGACGTTCTTCTTGCTGGCGGATCGAATCTACGAAGCCATCCCGGTTCAACACAATTTTTTTCCGGTGTGGTTGCAATCCGCGACGGTTCTGCGAGTCGCATTTTTGGCGGCTGCGATCTCGATCGTCGCCGCCTGGATCACGGAACAACGCTCGCGTCGATGCTTCGCTGCGGCTGTCACGTGGCTCTCCGCGACGGTGATGATCTGGCATCAGGGCAGTTACAACGACATGACGTTCGTCACATTTTGGTGGTGCAGTCTGTGGGCGTTTTGGTACACCACTCGGTTGGAAATGGATTCGCCGGAGGAACTCGGACGCAAGGCAAGTCGTCTCAGCCGAGTGATCGTTTCGGTCGTGCTGCTGGGCGGAGCCGCTGGAAAATGGACGGCGGAATACTGGTCGGGCGACGTGTTGTGGGAAATCTACTTTCTCGATCGAGATTTCTGGGTTTTCAATCTGTTGCGATCCAACTTTGAGACCGAGACGCTCCGCAGCATCGCGACGTTTTACAGCCGAAAAGTCGTCCTGGTTGAAACCGTCGCAGGGCTGGTTGTTTGGTTGCTTCCTGCTCGCTGGGCGGCAATCATTGGTGCGGTCGTGTTCACATCCATTGCCCTGTTTTCGAATTTCATGCTGTTCTCTGTATTGAGCCCTCTGATCGGTTTGTCGTTGGCAGGTTGGTTGCCTCGCCCCCGCGTCACCGCTGTGAACGTCCCGGCATCGGACACTCCCGTGACGGCAGGCGTGAGCGGATGAAAGGGCTCCATCCAATTCGCAATTGGTCCCGACGCATTCGATTTGGCCTGCTCAACCGGTTTGTCCTGCGGCCGACCACAGACCCAATCGACTATCGGCCTCAAATTCGATGCCGGGTCCCGCTGTCCGACCACACAGAATCCGATCGCAATGGTTCGGCGTCCAACACATGGATCGAATCCTTTGTTCACCGGATCGGAACCGCAGCGGCACCAAGTGTCCATGACAACAACAGCCTCGATGACTGGCGCGAGTTTCCGTCGCCGAACGACCTTGTGCTGAAGTTCCCAGGAACGGGCGGGCGAGCCGAACGGTCGACGCCGTTCCCGATGCAACCCAACCAACCGATCTCGAATTCCGCCGAGGTCTGGACCTGGAATCCGCCCGGCTACGGTGGCAGTCCCGGCAATGCGACGCTCAAGAATCTTTCGGGCATCGCCGCGGTGTGGTCGCAACGAGTCCTCGATGCCCGCGCTCACCAGTCTGCCAATGGCAGCGACACTCGCGTTTGGTTGTGCGGCAACAGTCTCGGTTGCTTGCCGGCGATGCACGTTGCGGCGACTCTGATGGATCCGTATCCTTCCGCGATTCTTTGGGTTCGCAATCCGCCCGACTTAAGACGGGTGATCCTCAATATTTCGGCGCGTTATCGAGCCACCACCGCGATGCAGCATGTCTCTGCGGTGCTGCCCAAGGACGTCGATGCGATCGACTTGGCAAGCCGTTCCAAGATCCCCGCTGTGTTCTTGATGTCCGAAAAGGATTCTTTGGTTTTGCCTGAATACCAACAGGCGATCCATGCGGCTTATGCGGGCCCGAAACTGGTCGTGGAATTGTCGGGACTGAGCCACGACGATGTGTTGGAAGAAGAACATCGGCCGGCGATCAACAACGCGTTGAACTGGGCCGTCAACCCATCACACCGACCATCTTAGGCCGGGCGCGTCCACGGCAATGCATGGTTTCTGACGATCCGATCCCAACCGCACCGTTTCTTTCATGCGACGTTCGAGGTCAGGAACGACGCTGGCTTGCATGCGTCCTCGACCAATCCGATAGAGCCGTCCGACTCGTTGGAAACCGCACTTCTGAAACGTGCTCTGCGAAGCAGCATTGGTCCAATCGGTTGTCGCAAACCAATCCTGTAAATTCAAATCCAACGCATCGTCGTGGATCAATGCCCGAAGCAATGACGCCATCAGACCGCGACCACGGTGCTCCGGATCCGTCCAAGCATTGAAGAGGAACCCACAATGCGGCGGCATATTGAGAGACGACCCCAAATGAGCACTCCGGCTGAAGTTTTCCGAAGCAGGGATGTATCCCGTTGCAACCCAGATGAATGAGATCACTCGGTCGTCCTGCCAAATTCCATACAACCATTGGTCACCCGGGCCATGTTCGCTGGAGGCTGCGGTGCGAGCGATCCCAGTCCCGACGACAGGGTTGATGCGGTCATCGCGACGGAGGGTTTCCAGTTCCTCCAGATCAATCGCTCGGGCAATCAAACCGCCCAACGCGAGATGAATCCCAGGTTGAACCGCAGTAACCGCTTGATGGTCTGGCGACGTGTGCAACAAACAAGTGACATCCATCACGTGCAGTCGCCGAATCGCTCGGTAAAGAGTGGCTAGCGTCGCCGACATGCTCGAACCTCAATTGCTCGGTTTGGGGTCGCGTGAGAACGCATCTGAACGTTGATAGTCACGAATGGAAAAGATCATGGCGGGCTCAACCGATTCCGACTCGTCCTCGACGGCGGCTTCCGCCAGCACCGTTTCTGACGAAAACGATTCCGCAGAATTCGTTTCCACGCCAACAGCGGACGGAATGGTTTCTGGAACCATCGCCAACACCGAGCGGGTTTCATCGACTGTTTCTTCTGCGACGCTCTGCTCAGGAAGGAACGCTCGGTGCTCTTCCGCAAAGGCTTCGTCGATCGTAAGCGGCTGGTCTTGCGGCAAATCTTTCATGCGTCGCCACTGCACTTTCAATAACTGCGTCGCGCGATCCTGCGCCATTCGCACTTGCCCACGAGCGTGCTTGGCAAAGATAGAAATCTCCAAGAGCGGCGTTGGTCGAGAGTGCAGGCGTCCCTTGTAAGTTTCATCACCTCGCATGTAGTCGATCCCTGCTCGGCCAAGTCGATGAGCTTCTCGAAACATATGCGAGTTCAGCATGATGCCCGGCTTCAGATCGGGATAAGCATGATTGACACCGGTGCTGTAGCAATACTGTCGTCCATCATCACCGATGTAGTGCAACTCCGTCGCGATGACTTCACCTTTGTAGACCAATTGAGGCAACACAAGTCGCCCCCGATTGCTCATTTCGATGGTGGCGTCGGTGACAAACCGAACCATTCGGTCATCGGCATACGTTCCGGGTTCGCCAACGTCTTGCCATCGTTTCTGATGCAACTCAATCAGCTTCATCAGTCCCATCTGAACTTCTTCCGGCGACCCTGCATCGCGGACGAAGAGTTCTCCATCGCTTTCATCCAACTTGCGAAGCAAACCACGAACTCGGTTGCGATACTTCCGCGAACGAGTCAGCAGCAGATCTTCCCAGGTCGCTTCACAACGGTTGAACCAGAGGTGCATTCGACTGCGAATGCACGTCGGAACGTCGGCCGTCTCCAGGTACCTCGAAAAAATTTCCATTGCCGGATCACCCGCAATGGTTCCATCAAAATCGATTTGGTCCCAACCATGCGTCCGGTCGGAAGAACACTCAATCAGAAATTTCGCAAAGGCGGTCGCAACCTCTTCGCGATCCTCGGGCTGCGCCAAGATCGAAACGTGGTCGGTGCAGACATTCCCGGCCGCAAGGGTTTGCAACCGACGCAGATCGCCGTCGGTTCGCTCCAACGGCAGCAAGCCGCGACAATTACCCGATTCATCTCGGGCCACCAAGAAAAAGGCTCGTTCGGAATCGCCGAACTGCTGCCACCATGAATGCAACCAAACGGTCTGCCGAAAGGGAATCCCGCCGGCCAGGCGGTCCCAGGCATTCGTGTCGGCCAATTGTTCTTCGGGCGAATCGCTGATTTCAATGTGGATCATGCGGAACTTTAGGCCACCCCCCGATTGCCCATGGCAACAAACGAATTGATTTCACTTACAATCAGTGCGTCTTCACGCAAAGACACACCCCAACCCGCAAAATCGTCGCAACCCATTGCGGCGCCGTCCCTGATTCCAACCAAGCCCATGCCCACCTCCGTATCTCGCGACGCGTCGCCCGCCCGCTCTCGTTGGACCACCACGATCCACCGCACGCTGCTGGGCGGATGCATTGCAGCAACCTCCTTCGCCAGTCCTGCGTTGTCGGCGAACTATTCCATTCAAACGGCCGCAGCCAATTCCTCGTGGACACAATTCCACGGCCCCAGTTCATACGGCGACGCGGGTGAGGGCTCCTTGCCATCAAAGTGGAGCGAAGACGACTACGCGTGGAAGGTGCAACTCAACGCGCGGCATGTGGGATCTCCCGTCGTGGCGGGCAATCAAGTCTTTTTGCTCGACACCACAACCAATCCATCCGATCGGTCCATGACACTGGATTTGGTCAGTTTGGATGCAAAGACGGGCGAAGTCCTCTGGCGACGCCCCCATGCATTCGCAGAAACTCATCGTCACAACCGGAACACCGCCGCGTCCAGCACACCCGTCGTGCATGAAGGGCTTGTTTACATCGCCTATGGAGATGCTAAGCACGCGGAACTCCTGGCGTACAACCTGAACGGTGAACCCGTCTGGTCACGAGATTTGGGTCCCTGGTCTGGAGTGCATGGTTTTGGCGCAAGCCCCGTCGTGATCGGTTCCAAACTGCTGCTGTTCAACGATCAACAATCCAGCCGCTTGGAAGCGTGGCAGAAACCAGGCAAGAGTTCCATGTTGGCGTTTGATCCCAAGACCGGCGAAACGATTTGGCAAACCCCGATGACTTCCACGCGCCCTTCGTACGGCGTGCCAACCACGGACGGCCAGCAACTGATCTGCGCCAGCACTGGCGATGGAGTCTTTGGACTGGACCCTGAAAACGGCAAGATGCTGTGGTCGCTCAAGGTGTTCAACAAACGAGTTTGCAGTTCACCGTTGGTGGTGGGTGACTTGGCCATTGGCACCTGCGGAAGCGGTGGCGGTGGGAATTACCTGTCCGCTGTGCGGATTCCCAAAGACGCGTCCGAACAACCCGAGGAAGTCTTTCGAATCACGACCGCGGCTCCTTACGTGCCCACGCCAGCAGTCAAAGACAACTTGATGTTCCTGGTCTCCGACTCGGGCATCGCCACTTGCATCGACTGGACACAAGACGGCAAGAAGGTCTGGTCCAAACGATTGGGTGGCAACTTTGGAGCGTCCCCCATCATCGTTGGCGATCAATTGCTGGCCATTTCTCTGGACGGGACCGCGCACGTGATGTCCGCCAGCGATTCAGCCCCTCGAGCCGAAAAATTCGATCTTGGCGGCCCCGTTGGCGCGACCCCCGCGTTCACCGGAGGTCGCTTGTTCCTTCGCATCAACGACCAACTCTGCTGCCTCCAAACGAAGGAAGCTACCAGGCAAGAATGATCGGGTTAAATCGCCTATTGAGCTCGGGCGATTTCAATCGTTGCGTCGGCAATCAAACGGTTCGTGTACTGAGTCAAACGAGCCTCCGCACCACGGAACCAATTCAAGAGTGGCGTTTGGTAGTCAGCCGGTGCGTAAGGCGAGGGAGCCGTCGCATCCGCTGGCCACGCCGTGCTGACGAACCTTCGGCGAGCCTGGTCAAACTGATACACGCCACCGAGTGGGCACTGAGGTCGACCGCCCAACACCAACTCGGCTTGGTCAATCACTTCTTCTACCGGCACGCCCAACTGATCCACCAACGAATTCAAGAACTCGGCTCCCGCCCGGCTGGCTGCGGCAGCGCGCTGATACAACTGTTGGTTCACCCAACCTTCTAGCTTGGTGCCTTTCAAGTTGTCGATCCGACCTCGCACCTGAGCGGGGTCATCCACTTCGTTGGCAGCGAGATGCGGTAGCGATGCGTTCAACACTTCGGGCTGGAACGACAACACGCTGAAACCGCCGCCCGTGTAGCGGTACAAGCCGCCAATCAAACGACTCATTCCAGGACCGACCGGTTGGCCACGCCCCAACCCCAACGGCAATCGGTCCAACGCTCCGGGTTGAGGCCACGCACCGAGGTAACCGGGCAATGTCTTGAGCGCTCGATACTTGCTAATCAACCCATCGATCGACTCCGGTTCAGGCGGGAACGAATCCTTGATCGCGGCGAACAAGTGCGTCGGTGGACCGAGCGTTTCCGAAGCCACGTGTGCCTGCAATGCCACCACGTCATCGGGTGCGAAATCCATCGCGACTTGGGTGGGCGGACCAAGCTGCTTCGCCCAACTGCCGTAGTTTTCTGGTTGCCACGGAGCGATTTCCGCGTGGATGGTCAGCCGTTCGCGACGTTCCCCGTTTGTGGGCCCAGACGGATCCACGGGGAACTCTTCCCGCTGCACGCCAACCACAATCGGATCCAACGAACTGAACTGGTCACTGTATGCCGCTGCGATTTGTCCATACCAACGCGATTCGCTGGCAGTGACCAAATCGACCGGATTGTCCGCAATCGGCAAAAACGTTCCGCGAGCACCTCGGCGGGTATCCACCAACCGATTCGCAAACGAAACCACCCCGGTTCCATCGGCCCGCTCACCAAAGTTTTCAGGCAAGAATCCCATGTCGATCAACGTGTCAATCTCTTCGATGGGAGGTTCGCCAGGAATGGCATTGGAGCGGGCTGCCATGCGAGCCAATCGTACCAATGCGATGTCGGCCTCCGCCTGCATTCGCCGACGCAGTTCGATCAAATACGACGGCTCCAACAATCCCTGCAGCATTTCCGCAGAGAAGTAAGCGAAGATGGTGTCGTTGCGTTCCAGCGGCATGTAGCTGCGTGCCAACTGAAAGTCAGCCGTCGCGGCCAAGGACTCACCTGTCTGTGCGACCTCCAGAAAACGATCCGCGATCGTTTCGCTGTTCGTGACCAAGATGCAAGGCCCGGCTTCCACCATGAACGATCGCACTTGGTTGTCACTGCGACGAAGCAGTGTTGCCGACCCATGTTCCAACTCGACCTTCTTCAACGTCAACGCATCGTCGCTGTCAGCCAACTTGGTACGGTCATTGTTCAAGCTGCTGCGAAGCAAGAACACGTTCTTGGCATGGAACAACACGCCAATGGAGGCGCCGTCGTCCAAGTACAAATCGCGACCGATCAAGGCTTGGTCTTCAATCACGCTGGGGCCGAGCAAGCGGCTCATCGCGTTGGTTTGCACTCCCAACTGACGTTCCAACCGTTCCGCCGAATCATTGCTGATCCCACGCAGCGTGATCATACGAGAGATGTCGCCACCATATTCCAACGTCAGATCGCGGAACCAAAGGTAATTTTCAAAGGAGCCGTATCGCAAGTAAAAGCATTCCGGCGGCACGTGCTCCGCCAACACCTCGATCGCTGGTGGTTCCACAGGAGCGGTCGCGACGGGTGCCTGCCAATTCGGTGAGGCAGGCAACGGCAACGCGGCGACTTGCGCCGGTGCAGGATCGTTCAACGTTTGTTGCAACGCGCCACCCGCAGCAGCCGTCGCAAACACTTCGTTGGCAACTCCCGCCGCACCCCCGATCCACTCCAGCGTGTGAAGCAACGGGTCCTTGGTGTCAGCCTCATCACCACGACCAAACCAAGCCGGCAATGGCAGGTTCAAACGTCCCGACAACATCGCCACCAAGTACGTGGGCACCCACGGCGGAGTGTCCGTGGCATCCATTTGTCGTTTCGCGGCGGCCGTCGTTTCGTTCCACCATGCTGTTTGCAAAACCGGCGCAAGAGCAGGATCAGCGACCGGTCGAACATCGACCATCGTCAAAGTTCCCAAGTGATCTCGCACTGGAACCGAAAACGGCTGGTCTCCGGTGAACAAAAACATCACCCGCCGGCCGACCGTTTGCTCTTTCGGGTCGTCGCTCGATGCCAATTCGCGAATCAGATTGCCGACTCGGTTGAGCAACCGCCCGCGACCGATTTGCGGCACAGGCTGCTCCGACGGCGGACGCCCCATCGTGACCCGCACGTCATTGCTGACTGGATAAAAGATCTTGGTCGACGCCGGAGCGGGTTCTCCCGCGATGGTTAGCGGGCCTGGCCCCGGCCCCACAATCGGATTTCGCAGCGGCATTTCGATGACCGCGACCCCGAACGGCGTTCCTGAGACGGCTTGCACGCCCACGCCATTCGTTGCGGCTCCACCAAACGGCGTTGCACCCGCAGCGGGCTGTCCCGGCGTCCCAAACGGGATCGGGGCGGGTCGCAGCGGTGTGGCGGGCAACTGAGCGTTCGCGATTGGAACGTCACACGCGGTCCACAATCCCATCATCCCCCCACAGGCGGCCATCACAAACGCGAGAAAACTGTTCTTCGTCAACAAAGTGCGAATGGGGGTAGATTGTTCAGACGGGGAAGGCATGATCAGAGTCTCGTGGAAGATTGGCAGCGTGGTTTTCACCAGCCGTGTCTTGCGACATTCTATTCGGGCCTGAATCTAGGCACGCGAATCCTGAACATTCGAAACCTCTCACCCAGAAAGTCAACCGTGGCCAGCCCGTCTCGAAGTGGTGTTTTCCAAGCCGAAACCGATGCCCGATTGGAAGCATACGCCGAAAGCATCAGTTTCGACTCGCGGCTGTACGAGCACGACATTCGCGGATCGATCGCCCACGCGAACATGCTTCGCGAAATCGGCTTGCTGACAGAAGAGGAATTCAAGCTCATCAAGGACACTTTGGAAACCATTCGTGGCGAACTGGATCGCGGCGAATTGCCGATGCGGTTTGAACTCGAAGACATCCACATGCATGTCGAACAAGCCTTGATCGATCGGATTGGCGACACCGGCCGCAAACTGCACACCGCTCGCAGCCGCAACGACCAAGTCAGCACGGACACCCGAATGTGGATCCGGCAATCCCTCGATGAAATCGATGCGTTGTTGGTCGATCTGCAATCCGCGTTTCTATCGCGTTGTGAGAATGACTTTGACGTCGTCCTGCCCGCCTACACACACCTGCAACGCGCCCAACCGGTGCTCGCGCCGCACTACTGGCTGGCCTACATCGAAAAACTGGAACGCGACCGGCAACGCATCGCCGATTGCCGAAAACGAGTCAACCAGTGCTCGCTGGGCATCGCCGCCGTCGCTGGAACGACACTCCCGATCGATCGCCAGCACACCGCTTCAGCGCTCGATTTCGAAGGCATCACCGCGAACAGCCTCGACACCAGCAGCGACCGTGACTTTGTGGTCGAGTCCACGTTTGTGATGTCGCTGATCGCGTCTCACCTGAGCGGCTGGGCCGAAGAATGGATTTTGTGGAGCACGGTGGAGTTTGACTTCATCCAAATCCCACAAGCCTTCTGCACCGGCAGCAGCATCATGCCGCAAAAGGTGAACCCGGACACGTTGGAACTCACCCGAGGAAAATCGGCTCGCGTGATGGGTGCCCTGCAAACGCTGATGTTGCTGATCAAGAACCTGCCGCTGGCTTACAACCGTGACTTGCAAGAAGACAAACCACCGTTGTTCGATGCCTTCGACACAACCCGAGCGATGTTGGAGTTGGCCGCGCCGATCGTTCGCGGCGCCGAACTCAAACGAGAATCCATTGCGGCACGGATCGAAAAAGGCTACCTCGATGCGACCACATTGATGGAATGGATGATCGCTCGCGGGATGCCACAACGAACCGCTCATCACTTGGTCGGCGCGATTGTTTCCGAAGCAATGCAGCAAGGTGTGACGCTGTCCGAGTTGCCGCTGGAGACCTATCAAAAGCTCAGCGACCAAATCGACGAATCGGTCTACGAAGTGCTTGGCACGGCCAACGCAATCGCCGCGTTCCGCAGCGAAGGCTCCACCGCACCGGCACGTGTTCGCGAGCAGATCAAGCAGTGGACGTCGCGCCTCGAAAACGCGTGATCAACACCGTCGCAACCCGTCACCCACAGACGCCGCTCGGAATCTGTAACCCACCGACGCCGTTCGGTATCTGTAACCCACCGACGCCGGTCGGTGGGAAATCAATACAGCTGTCACCCACCGACGCCGCTCGGTGGGCAAGCAAAACAGCTGTAGCCCACCGACGCCGCTCGGTGGGCAATCAACGTAGGCCAGGTCCCACCTGGACTGACGAATCGGTGCGAAGTGGTCACAGACCGTCGCCGGATTCGCCAGAATTCGGACGCTCACCAGCTCAACCATCTGAATTCTGGCGAATCCAGCTACCACCACCGTCGCAACCCGACCGCGTCAGCGAGCGACCACCAGGGCATTGAAAAAGCGAGAGTACCCCCTGCCCGATTCGAACGAGCGTTTCCGGCCGGATATGGGCCGATGTCCTGGGCCACTAGACGAAGGGGGCGAGGCAAAACCCGCTGAGACAAAATCTCAACGCGTAGTGGACAAGGCAACGAATCCCGGTGCTGGCTCGTTGTACGGCCGGACTCGTTGCCTCGTCCACTACGGTTTGTTTGGGGATGGCCAGTCCAAACCGGCCCTCCCCTGAATCAGAATCGATCAGTCGTCGATGCTTTTGACAACCTTATCGATCAAGCCATAACTGCAGGCTTCGTCGGCTGACATGAAGCGGTCACGATCGGTGTCCTCTTCGATCTTTTCGAGTGAGTGACCGGTGTGTTCGATCATGATCTCGTTCATGCGCTGCTTGATCCGGCGCAACTCAGCGACGTGGATTTCCACTTCGCGAGCGGTGCCCTGCATACCAGCGAGTGGCTGGTGAATCATGATGCGAGCGTTTGGCAAAGCGAATCGTTTGCCCTTGGCACCGGCGGTCAACAAAACCGCGCCCATCGAAGCGGCTTGTCCGATGCAGTACGTCGCGACGTCGCACGAAACGAACTGCATCGTGTCGTAGATCGCCATCCCCGCCGTGATGCTGCCACCAGGCGAGTTGATGTACATGTGGATGTCTTTCTTGGGATCATCGGCTTGCAAAAACAGCATTTGAGCGACAAGCGCGTTGCTGATTTGGTCGTCGACTTGTTGCCCCAAAAAAATGATCCGGTCCTTCAGCAACCGGCTGTAAATGTCGTACGTGCGTTCTTCGCGGCCGTTGCTTTCGACCACGTAGGGGATAACGGGCATGATGATGTCCTAGTTGTTTT
This sequence comes from Rhodopirellula sp. JB055, assembly GCF_043100905.1. Lineage (NCBI taxonomy): Bacteria > Pseudomonadati > Planctomycetota > Planctomycetia > Pirellulales > Pirellulaceae > Rhodopirellula > Rhodopirellula sp. JB055. Next base: position 13,943 of record NZ_JBICHO010000107.1, read on the forward strand.
GGTTCGTTGAGAATGAGAGGTCCGAAGTCTGAAAGCGATCAGTCTTCGTCGTTTTCGCTTGCGGGAGTTCCCAGCAAGATGTCGTCAACGAGCCCGTACTCTTTGGCTTGTTGTGCGTCCAAGAAGAAATCGCGATCGGTGTCCTTGGCAATTTGCTCGACCGATTTGCCACAGTGACCGGAAATGATTTCGTTCAATTTGTCGCGGTAGCGGAACATTTCAGCGGCTTGAATTTCGATGTCGCTGACCTGACCGGAAACGCCACCGAGCGGTTGGTGCATCATCACGCGACTGTTGGGCAAACAGAATCGTTTTCCCTTGGCACCACCGACCAGCAACACGGCCGCACCGCTGCAGGCTTCGCCAACGCAGGAGGTCGCAACGGGGCACGACAGCATTTGCATGGTGTCATAAATCGCCAACGTCGCGGTGACGCTGCCGCCGGGCGAATTGATGTACAGATGGATGTCTTTGCGACGGTTTTCGCTCTGAAGATACAACAGCTTCATCACGATTTCGTTGGCGTTGGCGTAGTGAATCTCGCCTTGCATGAAAACGATTCGGTTTTCAAGCAACAAATCGCCCAGCGTCATCTGACGCTGACGCTGATAACTCTGATAGGAAGCCGCGTTCGCGAGACGATGATCCGAAGCCATGGCGTGTTGCGCGTTTAGGTTCTGATCATGCAGGGACGGAAACGGGGAACCAAACGGATCGGACATTCGTGGTAGCCTTTGGCGTGGAAAACAGGGTTGCCGTCATGAACAAAAGGCCCAATCGGGGCAAGAAGGTTCAGTGTTCGCGATTGAACACCAAGTGACAAGACGGGTTGACCCGCGAAGGTGTTCTCTGAAGCCCTTGCGAAGCGTGCTAAACTACGCAGCTTAACTTTTTTCCGTTGTCACTCCCTCCCCCGGTGCCTCTTCGGCGGCACCGCTCCCGCCTCCTTCCTCGCACCACCATTCTCCCGCCATGCGTTTGCAAACGACTGCTCCCCGCCACCCCGACTGTCTCCGCCCCAAGTCATTCGCTTTCCTGGCGTGGGTTTTCAGTGGCCTGGCGTGCTTGTCCACGTTTCCCGTTGCGACGGCCCAAGACGCGATTGCTTCTGAATCACCCGCCCCAAGCGCCGCTGACAAAAATTCCGACCTCCTGGCCCCGTATCGCGAAGCGGCGACCAAGCGTTGGGAAAAAGAGATTCAGAAATACGAGGCCTTGGACGCGAAAACCACGGATCCGGCGGATGGAATCCTGCTGATCGGCAGCAGCAGCATCCGGCGCTGGGATTCTGCCGCCAAAGATTTAGCGCCGTTTCGAGTCATCCCACGGGGCTACGGCGGAGCCAAGTACTCCGATCTCGCTGTTTACGCGGAGCGACTGATCACGCCGCACGAATTTCGCGCGGTGGTGATCTTCGTTGGCAACGACATTTCGGGCAAAGAAAACGATGCCACGCCCGAGGAAGTCGAACGATTGGTTCGCCACGTCGTCGCTGTCGCTCGGGCGCATCGCCCCGATGCCCCCGTATTGTTAGTGGAGGTCACCCCGACCCGCTCGCGCTACGACGCCTGGCCAAAAATTCGCGAACTGAACGCGATGCTGAGAGAAGTCTGCTTCACCGAACCCAACGTGCACTTCGTTGCCACCGCGGAAACGTTTTTGACGCACGACAACCAACCGCGAGAAAACTTGTTCGTGGGCGATCAATTGCATCTCAACGAAGAAGGCTATGCCATCTGGGGCGACCTCATTCGCAATCGCCTGATCGAAGTCTTGCGTGAACAGACAAGCGATTGAATCGTCCCCCGTTCGCAACGCCGTGCGACCCTCGCCCGCTTCGGGAGGTCGTGCAGTTTTGCTTCCCCCACCCTTGGGACGCTCGAAAAACAAATGGTGGCTGGCGTCTCGGTTTCGCCCCGGATGGGGCCGTCGTGGGAGTTGGGGGCGTCCCTCGCTCA
>NZ_JBICHO010000108.1:0-9136 GCF_043100905.1 Rhodopirellula sp. JB055
ATTGCGATCATTGGTGTTTTGGTTGGTTTGTTGTTGCCTGCGGTCCAAGCTGCGCGGGAAGCGGCACGGAGAATGAGTTGCAGCAACAATTTCAAACAGATCGGTCTCGCGATCCACAACTACCACAGTGCCTACAATCAGTTGCCGATCCACGGCGGCGGCACCAACGATCCGTACTCCAATAAAATTTGGCGTCCATCGGAAGTCTCCAACAACGGGCGTTTGAGCTGGTTGGTTGGGTTGACTCCCTTCATCGAACAGCAGGGGTTGTGGGAGATGATCTCCAACCCGCTGAATGAAGATTCACGGGGCGCCAGTCCGCCGGCAGCCAGCGGAAATGGCGGAGTCAGCGGCGGCGCGACTCGCAATGGCGGTCCTTTCAGCCCCATGGGGCCAACCCCCGATGAGATTCTCTACACCCCATGGGTGACACAACTGCCAACGTTCCGTTGCCCGAGCGATCCAGGTGTCGGGCTGCCTTCGCTGGGTCGTACGAACTACGCCGCCAACTTGGGTGACTCCGCAGAACGAGCTCACCAGGGCGATTGGAACAACAGCGCACCGATTGGATACGACAACATCAACCCGACGTTGGCAAAGGAAATTCAAGGTGCTGGGCGAGGTTTCTTCACGGTGCATAAGAGCCGTCGTTTCCGCGACGTGCTGGACGGTCTTTCGAACACAGTTGCCGCTGGTGAGATTGCAACGGACTTGGGCGACAAAGACGTTCGTACGTCACCGCTGAACCGTGGATGGTCGTTTGTTCGCAAGTACCCACCCAACGATTGCGACAACTTGGTCGACCCTGCTCGTCCTCAATTCTGGGATGGGTCGCAGAACACGGTTGGTGGTGTCAACGGTCGCGGGTTCCGCTGGGCAGAACACTTGCCCAACTTCAGCGGCTTCTTCACCGCTCAACCACCGAACAGCCCGATCTGCAACGAGCAAAATGCAGGCAACTCGGGTTGGTACTCGGCGTCGAGCCGCCACCAAGGAGGTGTCCACGTCTTGATGGGTGACGGTGCAGTGAAATTCATGACCGACTCGATCGATGCGGGCAACCAGAGTCACCTAAGCGTCAACGCTTATCGGACTCCGGGTGCGAGAAGCCCTTACGGTATCTGGGGTGCCTTGGGCACTCGAGCCGCGAAGGAAATTATCGAAGAGGCCTTCTGATTTTCAGATGATTCACGCGTGCGGCCGAGCCACTGCTGACTTGGCCGCACGTTTTTTCCACTCCATCACTCAAAACGCACTGTTTTGGAAGCACACCTTCTGTCATAGAACCATGAAAACACGATTTACCTTGTTTGCGTGCTGTGCAATGCTCGCCTTGTCCGTCGGTTGCGGCGACAGCCAACCAACCAACATTGCTAGCGAGATCAGTGACAGCGAATTTGATGAATACAACCGCATGTTGCAAGAATCGCAACAACAAATGGTTGAGTCCGACGAAGCCATGGCCAAAGAGATGAAGCCCAAACGCTAACCGAGGCCTTTGTTTTGCGGGCAGCTCTCAACGTCATCCCCCAATTTCGCTCTGAGTTGGACACCCTGTGTGTCTTGCTCAGAGTTTTTTTATGCGCGGGGACATTCTGTTGCGTTGCTGGATGCAGTCCCAATGGCCCCACCGTCACGGAGTCGCCGAAGCAGCCAGACCGCTCGCCGACGATTGCGTCAAAGGACGAACCCCGCGGACAAACCATCGCTGCCGACGAAGCGGTTGGGGCCGACGAAATTTTGGCGATGGGGCGACAACTCGGCTGGGAACACGCCGAGTCAATGGCTCAAGAAGCGATGCTACGTTTCCCAAATGACGTCGGCATTCTGGTCGCGACCGCGACGGTGAAGCAGAACCTGGGAAAGACCAACGAGGCGGCACGCTGGCTGGTTGATGCGTCGCGAGTCGATCGATTTCAAACAGAACCTTTGGTTCTGCAGGCGGTGGCGGGGTTGATGTCGACGGGACAACTATTTGAAGCGATCGACTTGCTTGACGATGTCGTTAAAAAACATCCCGATCGGAAGGAAACGCGTCGTTGGCTGTTTGATTGCTTGGTCAACTCAGAACAAACGGAAAGAGCCCTCCCGCACGGGCGAACCCTGATCCGGCAACGACATTTCGATTCCGTGCTGTTGTTTTCGATGGGGCAAAACGAACAACGAGATCGCGAGATCCAATCGTTGACGGTGCTTTGGAAACGCAATCCCGACGATTCTCGATTGAGCATCGGCCAGGCGCGAGTGTTTCTCGACCAAGGCAAATTCAATCAAGCGGGTGAGCTGCTCCAAGAGATCCTGAAGCAATACCCATCCTTTGCCCCCGCTTGGTGCATTGAATCAGAGCGGTTGTTTTTGGATGGCCAATTCACAGCATTGGAAACCCATCTGAGAGAGACCCCCGAATCGGTTAAACGCGAGTCATGGATGCACTGGGCCACGGTAGGCGACTTGGCGATGCAATCGGAACAACCCGCCGTCGCTGCTCGAGCATACTGGGAAGCGATTCAGCGAAACGCAGGGGTTGGCAAGGTGCACGCGAAGTTTGCACGAACGCTGAAGATTGTAGGTGATAACCATGCGTGGATCACACCAACGCTGCTATCGGAACTTTCTCGAAGTGCGGAGTTGTTGGAGCGTTTGGTTCAGGAAAAAGATCGCTACTATCGATCGCAGATGAAGTCGACCGAGATCGCGATCTCCATTGCCGACTTGCTCGATCAACTAGGCCACCACTGGGAAGCGGAAGCATGGCTCGCCAACGCGATTCGCGAATCCGGTGTCGACACACCGCAGGCGACGGAGTTACGCGAAAAAGTGGTTTCCAAATTGCGTTCGGATCTTCCGTGGCAGGCAAAGCAACATGCGTTTGAGACGATCCGCTCGCAGGCAGACATCAGCTTTCCAATGACCTTGTTTTCTTCGCTCTCCCAACAATCCTTGCAGAAAGCAACTTCACCGGGTGTCCCCCAGTCCCCTATCACTGCCGCCACGTCAGCAACCTTCCGTGTGGTTGACGAAAGCGAGGCGTTTGGACTGAAGGGAGCAACGAACCAACCCATTCGGCTCGCAAACGGAATGATCCCGATCTATTCGCAGCTTGGATCCGGAGGCGCGTCGTTGGACTACGACCTGGACGGATGGCCGGATGTCTTTGTGGCCGGCACGACTCAATCGGTGAACGGCAATGGGTTGAGCACGAGCAATTTGTATCGCAATGAAGCGTCGCAGTTGCGGCCCGTGCGAGTGGTCGCGGGGTTGATGAATCGCGGCTTTGCTCAAGGCACCGTGACAGGCGATCTGAACGCCGATGGATTTGTGGACTTGGTTCAACTCAACTATGGCACCAATCAAGTCTTTCTGACCAACGGCGACGGGACTTTTGCGGAGGCACCGGAATGGTTCGATGTCAATCCAAACGCCTGGTCCACCAGCGGTGCGATTGCGGATTTGGATCGTGACGGTCTCGCTGACATGGTGGTGCTTCGTTACTGCGTCCCGGAAGCGCCGCTCCAAAGACGTTGCCGACGCCCCAGCGGTGAGTTGGAATACTGCGCACCGACTCATTTTAGCGCCGACATCGATCACTTCTATCGGGGCAAACCACGGGGCGGTTTTCAAAACGTCACGGAGGAATGGAACGCCATCCCACGCAATCCTGGTCGTGGGCTGGGAGTGGTTGTCGGTCAATTGGACTCCAGCGCGTCGTTGGATGTCTTTGTGGCCAATGACATGACCAGCAACCACTTCTGGTCACAATCGCCGACCGATGCGTCCACCTGGATCGAAAGTGGCACCTTGTGCGGCCTGGCGTTGGATTGGCGTTCGCGTCCGCAAGCCAGCATGGGAATCGCGACAGCCGACTTCGACGGCGATCAAGACTTGGATTTCTACGTCACGAACTTTGAAGAGGAACACAACACTCTTTATCTTCAAAAGAGTTCTGGCATTTGGTCGGACCAAACTCGGCCAGCGGGACTGTACGGTCCCAGTGTCGATGGACTTGCTTTTGGAACGGTGGCGGTGGACCTCGACAACGACGCGTCGCAAGAAGTGATGGTCTGCAACGGACATGTGCATCACGACTCACTCAGCGGCTACGCTCAATCGCCTCAGCTTTGGACGACGTCCCAAAACCGTTTTGCATTCCTCTCAAACGATGGATTGACGCCCTATTTCCAAAGCAAGCATGTTGGTCGGGCGGTTTGGAAGGTGGACATCAATCGCGACCGAAACATCGATTTGATCGTCACTCATCAAGGCGACTCCGCCCGAGTGTTGTGCAACCGGACCCAATCTACCAAACGCAACCGTGCCGTTGCGTTCCGTTTGGTGGGAACCGACTCTTCGAGGGATGCGATTGGATCCGTGATCACCGTGCGAGCGGGCGACCAAACACAAAGCAAGTGGTTGGTCGCCGGTGATGGTTACATGAGTTCCAGCGACAAAACACTGCTGTTTGGGCTGGGGCCGATTGCTTCGGATGTCTTGATCGACGCAACCATCACTTGGCCCAACGGACAACAGCAATCCATTCAGACGTTTCCCGACCGCGACGTGCTGGTGGTTCAAAAACAATCGGACGCATTCATCCTGGCGAGCGACCAACGCGTCTCCATTCCCTGAAAAAAACTCACCGAACGACTGAGGCCGCAACGGGAATGCAAAACGAATTCGGCGTTCCCATTTCTACAGTGCGACCGCCAGGACTCAAGCCGGCCACTGATAGCTTGCTTGACGCACAAAGCCTTGGATTTGAATCGAGCCATCAGGATGGATTTCCATCATGGAATAGCCGTTGCTTTCTGGTCCCGAGCCTTCGACCATGGCGGCCATCGTGCAGTAATGAATCCCGCCAATGTCATTCAGGTCATTGTGGTGGCTGTGACCTTGGAAGACAGCCACGACGTTGTCTGATTCTTCCAGCACCTTTCGCACGTCAGCACCATTTTTGACGCCATGGTGATTGCTGACATCGAGACGCTGGTGGGCGAACACAATGGTTGGCTTTTGATTGGATTGCAAATCGGCACGCAACCATTCCAATTCCTCTGCCGACACATTGGCGTCCGTCCAAGTGAAGTTGCGACGTTGGTAAGGCGTGCCGTCGCTGCGAAAGCACGAGTCCAACACAACAAAGTGAATGCCCTTGCGATCGAATGAGTAGTACGAGCTTTCCTTTTCAACGCCAGCCAAGAATTCTTGTTTGGTCAGTGTGTCAACGCAGTGATTGCCCAAGACGTAATGTCGATCGTCGCAGATGGCCGAAAAACGTTGGTTGATGGTTTTGAGATACCCGAGTTCAACCTCGACCGAATCCGCCGCGTCGATCAAATCCCCCAGTTCGACCAAAAGATCGGGTTTGTCATCAGCAAATTGCTTGCTGGCGGTGTCCAGTTTGCCAAGCGTTTCCCGGTAGTGGCGTGAACCGGCTGGCGGTTTGTCGGCATAGTGCAAGTCGGTGACCATTGCCACACGCACAGAGTCGCTGGAATCTTCCGCGACGGAGAGACCTTCCATCAGCAATGATGGCGTGATCGCAGTCGCCGCCAGTACCAAAGAGCCATCTCGAAGCAGCGCCCTGCGTTCCATGTTGCGAGGATTCACGTTGTCAGTTCCAGAGTTTCGTAGGGGAAGTCAGTTTGAATGCCGACGTCCAATATGAGCGTCGTTGCGTTCAATCTACCGGCTCTGAACTCGTCGAACAGTCACGCGTTGCCTCCGGAGCGGATCAAAAACGGATTCTTGCCGCACGCGAAAGTTTCCATGAAGATTCGCAGAACGCCACGTGAAGAAGCGTGGCAAAAACGGCGACGACGATTGCGTTGCCAGACAGTGTCCTACAGTTCCGCCACGAGGGCTTTGAAGTGCTTCAAACGTTCCGTGTTGACGCAGTAGCAAACTTTCGGCCCATCGACTTCGCCCTGGATCAAACCTGATTCCTTCAAAATCTTCAGGTGTTGAGAGACGGTGGACTGAGCCAATGGCAACTGATTCACGATTTCGCCGCACATGCACGCTTCTCGTCCAATCAAGAAGCGAACAATTTGCACACGGGCCGGATGAGCGATCGCCCAGGCGAGTTTTGCGAAGTCTTCTGCGGTAGGGTCGTCCTTCAATTGGACGGGCGCGGAATCGCAGCACTTCTTGGTTGTTTTTGCCAAATCAGCATCCCTCGTTGGAACCATCGTAGACTAGCGATGAAGGTTACCCTTCCGCTGGCGATCGGTCAACGGATTTGGATCGCTCGATTTCCCACCGGACGCAGACCGATGGACGACATCATCCGCTTCGTCGAGCCACGCGGTTCTCGAGATGCTGCCGCGTTCGAACCAATCAGGGCAGGTAGGGCCAATACGTGAGTTGGTCGTTGTGATGAGCGACGAATCGAACATCGCCATCTTGCGAAACCACCACGGCAATCGCTTGGTTCAGTCCGTTGACCAAGCGGTAGGCAGACCGGTGCCGCGTGCCAGCCGAATCGGCGCGTTCGACCACCGTTTGATGGCCCTCGATGTCGGTTGCACGATGGATTTGTTGAACAGGAGTGTCGCCCAGTATTTCGCCGCCGAAACCGATCAACCGAAAACTGTGATCGAGAATCAATGCTCCATCAACCGTCATCATGTCCGCAAGAAAGTGACTGAAATCGATCAGTTGGTCGTCGTAACGCCTCAGTTCCGCGTCACGGAATTGTTGATAGTCATTCCAAGTCAACACCTCAAGCTGTCGTGTTTTGGCGACTTCCAGTGCTCGCGACATCAAACGTTGCATCATTCCGTGATAGAGCAACGTGGAATCATCGGCCTGGAACTGAACACGAAAACGCAGCCATCGTTCGCACGTTCCGTCTTCGTGCGAACCATCAGGCAGCACCACCATCAGACCACCATGGCGACGATTCCTGACCAAACGCAACACGCGACGAACAACGCTCTGCGCCAAATCACGAACGAACGATTCGCAAACTTTGGTTCGGTTGACGTCACCGGCGTGACCTTCGGGCAAGCGCTTCAACATCGCTTCCCGGACACTTGAGAAGCGTCCCGAAATCCAAGACGAGCGAAAGGGATCAAACCCATCAATCAACAACTGGCCCTGGTTGGTTTCCAAAACTCGCAGGTAGCCAGATGACGCCACCAAGTGACCTGGACGAATCGCTTGCACAACCAAGTTGGGAGGCAAGGAAACGCCGTCGAAGCGGCTGCCTTCCACGCGATTGCCCCATTCGGTTCCCGTGACCACCAACCCCCAGATCACCAGCGATCCGTGTTCGTCGATCGTGACTGCCAAAGCCGCCCGATAGAAGTCCGCTGCGGCGTAAAGCTTTCGCAGATTGTGAGCACTGAGCGGGGCCGGTTCTGAGAACGACAAAACGTGTGGCCGCGGTTGTTCGGTCGCGATCGAATGCAATTGTGTGGGACTGGCGTAGATCACACGGCATCGTACCGGCGCGTCCTCTTCTCTCAGCAGACTGGCTTGGTAACAAACATCCAACAAGGAAGTCAGCGACGCAGTCGGCGGGAGCAATTCGGCGGGAAACCCTCGCGATTCCCATTGTTTGGACAAAACCGAAGCCATTTCGGCTGGGTAGGAAGAGAACTGATCCATGCGTTTCGCGGTTCCCAACGAGAGTTGTTGATGGAGGTGGCGTCCATGCTGCTGCGTGCCTTCGTTGAAAATGGCCAGATCGACCTATCCTCCACCGACAACAACCTGCAAAACGAATGAATCACTGTTTCGATTGATCGTTCAACACGTTCGGGCGGAGGAGTCCCATGCATTGACCTCCTCCAGCGTTGGAAATGAAGTTTGCGTACCAGGACGCATCACAGACATTGCAGCGACTCTCGCGGCCCTCGTCGCGGCTTCGGGAGCCGCCAATCCGTCGGCAAGAAAAACTGCCAACGCCGCCGTGAAAGCATCTCCAGCCCCCGTGGTATCGACGGCATCCACTTTGATTGCAGGAATGTGAACGGGGCCTGACTCATCAAGCACCCAAACTCCTTGGTTTCCCATCGTCAGCGCGACCGTTCGGACGCCTCGCTGCTGCAACGCTTTCGCAGCGTGGATGGCGTCGTCGCTCGTATCAACCGATTGACCGACGAGCGACGCGATCTCAGTTCTGTTCGGTACGCCCACCTCGCACAGCGACAGCAATTCGTCCGTGACGTTTTCAGCCGGAGCGGGTGTCAACATCGTCAATGCGCCCGCGGACCGTGCCATTTTAAAGGCCGCCACCGCCGCTTTCACTGGCGTTTCCAGTTGGCACAATACGACCGCCGAATCCTGAATGCATGTCGCCAGGCGTACATCGTCTGGAGTCAGTTCTGCGTTGGCGCCGGCGACCACGATGATGCAATTTTCAGCGGCGTCATCGACCATGATTGCCGCCGTCCCGGTCGGTTGATGCTCCGACTGCTGCACAAAAGCAGTGTCGATCCCATCGGCCTGATAGGCTTGGATGGCTTGTGTCCCAAAGCCATCTTTTCCGACTCGAGCAACAAATGAGACGTGGGCTCCCAATCTCGCAGCGACCACGGCTTGGTTGGCACCTTTGCCGCCCATGCCCTGCTGCATCGATGTGCCTGAAATCGTCTCGCCAGGATTTGGGAATCGTTCCGACCGAAATGTCAGATCCACGTTGGCTGATCCGACGACGGTGATTTGCTTCTTGGAGGTGGGCACGTAGTTCATTGCAATGTTCCTGCTTACTCTTCCGATCGGTTGCAACAGACGCAAGGATGCGGAAAACCTTGGACGACTTGCTGCAAGGATGGCGAAACATTTTGCAGAAACAACCCGTCCTTCGATCACTGGTGATCAGACACTTAGACCGGTCGCCCTCACGCGGCCGTCCTGCCAGGACGCTTCATCGACCAGTTCTTTGCCGGCCCGGCGTCCGAACGCCAAATCAGTCAAGGCCGTGCACGACTACAAACTGGTACTACTCTTGAGGACGGGAACCAACAACGCCATCACGACGGCGAGAACCAAAATCGCCATCACGAGTAGCATGATCGGCTCGAGCAATCGCACAAACAAATCGAGTCGACGGAACGTTCGCTTTTCAAGCGAATCGGCGATCTCGGGCAGCACTCGGTCAAGCGAGTTGCTCTCTTCACCGACGCTGATC
>NZ_JBICHO010000109.1:0-3463 GCF_043100905.1 Rhodopirellula sp. JB055
AGGGGGCTTTCGAGCAGATTGCCGTGGTATCCCGCTAACCACCCCGGCGGCCCCCCACGGACCCCGAGCAAGGCGAGCCCCCATAACCACGCCACCCCCAAGCAGCGGGCGCGCCCGGGATTGTTGCCACAAAACGCCGAAGTCAGCCGCCAAATGAAGCCCCGAATCCGCGTAAGTGAAACGCCCCTCATGAATGCAAACGCCAAAATCCGCGTCTTCCCTCTGAAGCCCCGGCATGATGTCTGAAAACACGACCTGACGCACCGAGGTCGAGTCGGGATAAAACAAGCGAAATAGCAGATGAGCGGTCGTGTGTTCGCCAGGACAGAGCGTGATTTGATTCGGCGATTCAGGCTTTTCACCCTCTCTCGCTGCCAACAGCAAGGGGCCGACGCCGAACCCCAACGCGGATCCAACCGGCAACACCCGAGTCTGATCGGCCATCAAGAGCGCCGCGTGGAAACTGGTCTTGGCCAAATCAAATTCGCCCGCCAGCAAACGCTGATTCAGCTCATCAATGTCCAGCAACTCAATCCGCCACGTGAACCCACCGGTGTCCAGCGACGATTCACCGGGCGCCATCGCGGCATCCAACAGACGCGAAAAAGCGAATGTGTCATTGGGACACGTGGAAATTCCCAGGTGCAGTTCAGGACCTTCGCCGATCCGAAGTTCATAAGGGACAGACTCGATTGGATTCACCGAGGATTCACCGACTTTTTGAGGCTTGAATCTGGATGGGGATCAGTCCTGCGACATCCCCAGCACATCAAACATGCTGTACAGCCCCGCGGGTTTGTTTTCATGGATCAACCACTTCGCCGCAGCCAGGGCTCCTGATGCGTAGCAGTCACGGTTACTCGCGGCGACGTTCAGTTCGATCTTCTCGCCCAGCATCCCAAACACGATCGTGTGCTCACCGGGATTGTCGCCCACACGAATCGCGTGGTAGCCAATTTCTTCGCGAGTTCGAGCGCCCGTGTGACCTTCTCGACCGTGAACATGCGTGGTGGATTCACCCAACTGTCCAGCGATCAGTTCACCAAACTTCAATGCGGTGCCACTGGGGGCGTCGGCTTTGAACCGATGGTGCCGTTCTAAAATCTCGACATCCAAACCGCCTGAAACGTCCTTCAGTGCGGCGGTGATTTGTTCTGCGATTTTCATCGACAAGTTGACCGCCAATGACATGCTCGGAGCCCACACGACCGGGATCGATGCGGCGGCGTCCGACAGCGATTGCTTTTGCTGATCGGACAACCCCGTGGTGGCCACGACCAGTGGCGACCCGGCCTGCACGCAGTGGGCAATGCAACCATCGACGGCTTCGGGAAGCGAAAAGTCGACCACGGCTTGGGGAGTGTTTTTGTCGCCCGTTGCAGGCCAATCCGAAGAAATCTCAATGCCAGCGGGAGCTTCCCCTGCCACCGCACCAGCGTCTTTGCCCAGTTGATCGGACTGGCCGTGATCGATGGCTCCGACCAATTGAAAATCGGGATCCGCCAAACCAAGAGCCACGACGCGGCGCCCCATGCGACCGGCGGCACCATGAACTGTGAGGGAAATCGGGCCTGTTGAAGCTGCCACCGAATTGAACCGTCTGGAAAGAAAGGAAGGGATGTACGAGCGAGCTGCCAATGCCTCAATCTAGCGACACCACTAGCGAATCAACAGGTCGGGCGTCCCTGCGCCGGCAGCCCTCACGCCGCGTCGATCAGACCACCACGCACCGAACACGCGACTCTTGCACCTTGCCCAACCATCCGTCAGATCCACCATGGGGGTATTCGTGAAAGAATCAGGACGCCCGCCGGAAACAGCACTGCACCCGAGAGAGCAATCCTCGGCACAGACGACGCCCGGGCACAACTGGCTCGTAAGCGAATCAAAAACCTCGATTTGAAACACAGCTCTTGAAACACAGCTCGATTGGATCTGTCGATGTCTGCCACGGATGACCCTGTCACGGAAAGCACGCCCGGCGAAGTTCCCACGGAAGATCACCCCATCCAGATGACCGGCACCGAAATCGTTGCACGACGATGGGTTCCCAGAACGGTTTGTGTGCTGACCCAACCCAGTTTGCAATTCGTGACGAGTTTGGCGATCGTTGGCGTGGCGATCTTCGTCACCCAGATTCCAATCCCAGCGGGTCCCAATCCGCCATCACCCGATGGCTCTTCCCCGCCGAACCTTTCGTCGCCGCTGAGCATCGGATTGAACTCGTCCGACGTCCGTGAATTGTCTCTGCTGCCTGGAATTGGCCCCAAACTCGCCGATCGAATTGTCCAGCATCGCGAATCTCACGGGCCGTTTCGGTCGGTGGAAGGTTTGTCCGCCGTTCACGGTGTCGGTCCAAAGTTGCTGCATTCCTTGCGACCTTGGGTCCACGTGTCCCAGCCGGCGACAACGACTCCCGATCCGATTTTCGCCCCAGATCGCTTGGTTTCACAGGTTCCCGGCACCGATCGGTTTGACGATTTCGGGGGTGTTGGCCATGATGAACGTCGCCCGAGAGTCGCCTCGGGGCGACTTTCAAACTGACCGCGTCCATGCGTTGACGCTGGCCAACGATTCCCAACCACGTGATTCAAACGAGCATTCCAATGGCTCTGGCTGAAGACAAAGTCCGCGAAGCCCTCAAAGAGGTCATCGATCCCGAGTTGTACGTCAACATTGTTGACCTGGGATTGGTGTACGTCGTTCAAGTCGGCGAGGAAAAAGAGGACGGCCGTCATGACGTCAATGTCGAAATGACAATGACCAGCCCCATGTGCCCTGCGGGTCCTCAACTGGTGGCAGGAACCAAAAACGCGGCCGAGTCCCTCGAAGAAGTCGACACGTGCGACGTGAAAGTGGTCATGGAACCGGCTTGGACTCCCGACTGCATGACCGACGAAGCACGCGATCACCTCGGCATCTTTTAGTCGCGGTGACGGATTCGCTGCCTTCGCACAAGTACGAATTCCGCGTGGCCTACCAAGAAACGGATGGCCAGCGACGAGTTCACCATGCCAACTACTTGAATTACTTCGAGCGTGGGCGGGTCGAAATGCTGCGCGAACTCGGACACAACTACAAAGCGATCGAAGACGATGGCCACATGCTGGTGGTCGCGGAAATGAACGTGAAGTACTTTGCTCCCGCCGAATTTGATGACTGGTTGGAACTGACCACCACGGTCATGGAAGTTCGCAAAGTCCGAATGCGACACCGCTATCAAATTCACCGCGAGGGGCAATTGCTCGTCGAAGCCGACTCTGTGATCGCATGCGTGGACCGCAATGGAAAACTCGCTCGATTGCCCAACTTGAAAACTCGCGAGCGGTCTGTCCAAATCGACAGTGAGGGTTGAGCGTAGTGGGCGCGGCGCCGAGGGCATGGTGTTGATTGCCACCAACGAGGCGGCGCCGCGTGCACCCCCCCAGAAAAAAACCGGGGAACACCACCCCCACCATCGAAA
>NZ_JBICHO010000110.1:0-11775 GCF_043100905.1 Rhodopirellula sp. JB055
GCCGCCGACCTCCCGCCCGGCCTGTGCCCCTGGACTGCCTGCAGGAATGCCCGCAAAGAACTCATCGCGACTGATCTCGATGGCGCGACGCTGCGAGCCCAACACATAAAACGCGTCGTCCAACCAAGGACGAACGTCCGCGAGGTGCAGCTTGTCGCCAGGCTCCGCAACCTGCTCAAAATGGATGCGAATCGTCCGGCGTTCCTTCGGGAAAGGAACATGCAATTCGCCCCAACCTTCCACCGGCCGCACGCCATCTCGCGAACTCACAAGCCCCTGCGGTAGCGAACCTGAATACAGCACCCCCGCAAACCCGTGATCAACACAACCAACATAAAAACCAACCGGATAAACCAAAGCGAAAGCGGCCAACGCTCTCTCCCAACCGCGAACTGGCCACCAAGCCCCCGTGGTCAGCGTCACCCACGACCCGATCACCGCAACGGATAGGTTCCATGGAAGCACGCTTTCATTCCAATCCAAGACCAACGGGGAGATCACCAGCGCGATTCCCAGGTGCATCGCCGCACAAGCGGGCGCGGCCCACCGCGGACGAAAAATCGCCAACAAACCAACGACCAGCTCAACCGCCGCGATCGCCCCCGCAAACCAAAGGCAGGTGGCATCCGCATCGAGCCCGCTGCGATCAACCAACCAATGCGACGCATAGCCAAACCAATCCGGCGACAGAAACTTGTGCACGCCCGCCCAAACCCAAGTCGACACCAATGACCAACGAGCGATGCGATGCCACGAGCCCCAAACACACGCCGCCATCAACACAGCAATCGAAAAGAACTGCGGCTGCAACCGAAACTGATCCCAAACCGCGGCAACCACCAGCACACTGAGATGCACCATCAACCCGGCCCGCGGCCGAACCACCACCCACGCCAGCGAAGCGACGAGAATCCAACCAAAGGAAACCGGCGGCAAATCAAACGTCGGCAGATGCGGCGGCAACTCGCGAACCTGCCACAGCGGCCAAGTGATCGCGATGGTGATGCACTGACAAACCACACCAAACAGCAACAGCCCAGAACGCGGCCACCCAAGTCGCCGTGCCTGGGAAGCCTCCACCCCCAGCGATGCCCCGCCATTCGACGAATCACTCAAGAAACGAACCACACTTTAGCCAGAGAAAAAGAACGCACCGCAGAAGCTTAGCAACTCCCACGTACAAACGGGACGAAGGCCCAAACGGCTCACATCGTTGCGCTCGATCATCTCTGCCGACCTGCTTAGGCCAACGCCTGGTCGATTGGGTTGTTGGCCAAGTAGTGGCCGCACAATGAGATCGCCATCGCATCGGCGACGTCAGCGGGCTCGGGCACGGACTGCAAATTCAATTGCATCTTCACCGCCAACTGAATCTGGCTTTTTGGCGCTCGCCCGTTGCCGGTCATCACCTTCTTCACTCGAGTCGGCTCGTAGTGCTCGACGGGCACGCCAGCAGACGCGGCAGCCAAACAGATCACGCCACGAGCATGCCCCATCAGGATCGCCGTGCGAGGTCGTTCATAGTGCGAAAACAATTGCTCCAGCGCCATCAGGTCCACCGCGTGGGCCGCGAAAACTTCCGACAATCCAACATGGATTTCACGCAACCGCTCGGGAAGCGTGTCGGCACGCCGAGATTTGATCACGCCCGCTTCGCGCAAACACAGACGCGGCCCCTCTCGCGAGATCACCGCGTAACCAGTGGTGTTCAGGCCTGGATCGATACCCAAGATGCAGGACGCTGATCCGGCACGAGCCGTTACGACTTGCGTTCCCAAGAGGTGCCTTCTTTCTTATCAAGCAATGCGACTCCCAGATCCGCCAAGCGATCACGAATGGCATCGCCGGTGGCGTAATCCTTTCGCTCACGAGCTTCTTTGCGAAGGTCAATCAACAGATGAACCACGGAATCGAGCAACTCGGCGTCCGCTTCATCTCCCCCCGCCGTGACGGGCGGCTTGGCAAACAAACCCAGCACGCGAGACAACTCAGCGATCACCGAAGTGGCTTTGACAAGCGATTCCACCGCAGGCGATTTCGCATCGGCACCGGCAGCCAACTTGTTTGCGTCAATGTGACGGTTCAGCGTTCGCAGAGCGTCAAACAAGACACTGATCGCGGCCCCCGTGTTGAAGTCGTCATCCATTGCGGCCAAGAACTTCTCTCGGATCGCATGCACTTCAGCCAGCAAAGCGTCGCCCGCCGGATCGAAGTCACCTTCGGCGCGACGTGTCGCGGCATCCAGCCCATAAAACGACCCGCCGGTGATCTCTTCAAAACGATCAAAAAAGCGATAGAACGCTTCCAAGGACGTCCCCGCTTCCGCCAAGGTTTCTTCGTTGTAAACGATCGTGCTTCGGTACTGGGTTCGAAGCAAAAAGAACCGAATGCGTTCGCCGGTTTGGCTACGAATCAAATCGGCCAATCCGCCGGCCCCTTTGCTGCGACTGATCTTGCCCGAGGCTTGCTCTTCGACGCTAGCTGCTTCCGCCGCCGCGTTTTCGCGATCGCCCTTGCCGCCAACCTTGCCCTTTTCGCCGGCCCGCATCAAACCGTTGTGCATCCAGTACTTCACCATCGGGGCGCCGTGGCAGCACGTGCTTTGCGCTCGCTCGTTTTCATGGTGCGGGAACATCAGGTCCAACCCGCCACCGTGGATATCAAAGGTCTCGCCCAAGATCTCATGGCTCATCGCGGAACACTCGATGTGCCAACCTGGTCGGCCATCGCCCCAAGGGCTTTCCCAAGCAGGCTCGCCAGGACGAGCTGATTTCCAAAGTGCAAAGTCGCCAGGGTTGCGTTTCTTCGCTGCGGCACCCCCGCCTTCGCCTTGCTGGTCCTCGACCGATCGATTGGACAATTGCCCGTAGCCCGGGTCCTTCGTCACGTCAAAGAAGACGTCACCATCAATCGCGTAAGCAAACCCTTTCGATTCCAACGAGCCAATGAACGCGATGATCTGGGGCATGTGATCCGTTGCACGCGGCAAGTGATCGATCTGATTGACGCCCAACTCCCGCAGGTTGGCCAAGTAGTCAGCGGTCATCTCAACCGCAATCTGACTCATAGGGATGCCGCGTTCCTGAGACTTCTTGATCAGCTTGTCGTCGACATCGGTGATGTTGACCACCCAAGTCACTTCGTAACCGCTGTAGGTCAGATAGCGTTTGATCGTGTCAAAGATGACCGGGCCGACCATGTGCCCAATGTGCGACTCGGCATAGACCGTCGGCCCGCACAAATACATGCCCACACGCGGAGCACGCAGCGGCAAGAACGGCTCCTTGGTTTTGCTCAGCGTGTTGTAAACCCGAATGGCAGGTTGTGTGGACGAAGTGGAGGCGACCGATGAGGTCGGGTCGGCGGCGGTCATGCTCATCAGCGTGCGTGCGATTGGAAAGAAGCGAAGGCGAGGCGTCCTCGCGAATTGGAATAGCCAGGGAGTATAGGGAATCAGCCGGGCTTGGATCGAGCCCGCTTTCAAATCCGAATCGCCGACCGCCCAACCATGCCGCCCCAACACTCCTAAGCCAGCCTTCTCGAACCAAGACACCCCACGAACAGAACCCCGCCGCATCAAAACACGCAAAATAGGCAATCCAGAGAACCGCCATCTAGATCGACGGGGCCTGCTTTCTAGGTCACGGAAGCAATTCCATGCCTCGAAAAAAACCGCGAACGCTAAGCTAGTGACGTGCGTAGCAAACCACCGCTTACCGCTCGCTCAACACTCCCTCGTTTTGTGAAGCGACTGTCTCCCATTCAGTGCCTGTCGCCTATCGCTCGCTGTCACGACTGTCGTTGCCAGCGTTTTCAATGCCCTATCCACAGAAAGCGGCGTCCAATGACCAAGATCACCTTCCTCGCTCTGCTCTCGCTGGCCCTGGTGGCCGCCCCCGGATGTCAACCATCCAGCCCCACAGAATCAGGCGCCACCTCAACCACAGGTTCCAGCGACCACGATCATGACCATGACGGCCACGATCACGACGGCCACGATCATGACCACGAAGGCCACGATCACGATGGACACGATCACGACGTCATCGACGCGGATGCGGCTGGCTTGAGCAGCGACGCACTTGTCCACCTGGACAAACCCGAACCTCCGGAATCGCTTTCCGCTGCCGTTGAAAAACTCGTCAAAATGAAGTCAACCATTGCGGGGGGCTTCGCGGACGACGATGTCGATTCCGTCCACCATGAGCTGCACGAGATCGGAACGCTGTTGGAGCAAACTGAAACGCTCGCCAAAGCAAGCGACTTGAACGAGGAAAAGAAGAAGCAGGCTCTCGCTGCCATCGACTCTCTCTTCGATGCATTTGGATCAGTCGACGCCAAACTGCACGGTGAAAGCGGAGCGGAATACAGCGAAGTCAGTGGCGACATCGACGATGCCATCAAAGTTCTAGGAGGCCTCCAATGAGTCGCCGATTCCATACCCTGGCATTGTTCGCAGGCTGTTTGGCCTTTGCCGTTGGCTGCGATCCCAACGAGAGCCAGCCCGCTTCTTCACCCACCGACGCGGCGGTGATCCTCAGTGAACCGCCAGCGAATGCCCTGTCCCTGACCGAAGTGAAGGAACTTTTCGGGGACGAAACCGAGACGCCTCCAACCGAAATCACCCTGGTCGGAAAGATCGATGCAGGAGAGTTTGATGCGTTTGAACCCGATTCAGCGACCTTCATGCTGAGCGAACTGCCTGATGAAGAACACACCGGCGGTGACCCAAACCATGCTGACAACTGCCCATTCTGCAAACGCCGACTGGCGAACGCCCCCAAAGCGATTGTGCAACTGGTCGACGAATCCGGGACCGTCCGCGACACCAGTGCCGAGAAACTGGCCGGTCTTTCCAAAGGAGATGTCGTCACCGTGGAAGGCACCGTGACGTACGACGAAGGAGTGAATCTGATCACGATTCAGTCCCAAAGAGTCCACGCTCGCTAACAAAATTTGTTAGCTAGCGCAGGACGTTTTCCCCCAGAATCAGCCGTCAAACGCCGAATCTGACTTTTTCTACGAAATCTGAACAGAAGAAACCCACCACACGCCCCCAGATTCTGTTATAGTCCCCCTCGTGGTGGTAATAGCTCGCGCACTCGGTGCGAGAAACATCACGGTTTACACGAAGGAATTAGAAGAATGGCAGAAGGTACAATCAAACGGCTCACCGACAAAGGCTTCGGTTTTATCGACACTGGAGGGCCGAAAGACTTGTTCTTCCACTGCACGAATGTCGAAGGCGCGAGTTACGACGAACTGCAAGAAGGTCAAAAAGTCACTTACACTGAAGGTCGTGGTCCCAAAGGACCTTGCGCCGAAAACGTGACTCCTGCCTGAACGGCTTGATCTCGTAGAGAAAATTGACACCGCCATCGATTCTTTTGATGGCGGTTTTTTAATGCGCGGACAGAACCCAGCCCAACCGCTACCCAGACCAACCGTTCTTCAAAAGCACCCCGATGCGTCACGGGCAAGCGATTGAAAAAATGAAACTGTAACTCGAAAAAACCGGGCGGCGATGACGGGGACGCCAATCGGGGCATCGCCCGTCGGCGAGCCGCACCCCGGACAGAGCCGGCGTCGGGCATGCCGCGCCGGCCTCGCCCACGCGTTTTGAAGTTGCGCTTTTCTCAAACCCCGAAGCGTCAGTTTTGAAGTTGCGCTTTTCTCATAACCCGAAGCGTCAGCTTTCTCATAACCCGACGCGTCAGCGAGGGAAAAACGATACTGACTTCGCCTCGCTGACGCGTCGGGTGATGAAAAAACCAATGCCTCACGCAAAAACGCAACTTCAAAACCCACGCGTCGGTTTGGGAACTCGAGCAAATCAACAAGACCCTAAGTGGATCAGCTTTTTGTTGACGAATTCCAAAATGCCAAGGTGCGAAAGTTCCCGGCCGTAGCCGGAGTTCTTGACGCCACCGAATGGCAACTCGGCTTGCGAGCTAGTTGGTTGGTTCAGGAACATCATTCCCGTTTCAACCTTTTCAGCAACGCGACGTCCTCGCTGTGGATCCGTCGTATAGACAGAACCGCCCAGTCCGTAGGAAGAGTGGTTGGCCAATTCAATGGCCGCGGCTTCGTCATCGACGATGTAGACCGTCGCAACGGGGCCAAACAATTCTTGGTCGAAGGTCGGGTTGTCGGGTGTGACATCAGTCAAGATGGTTGGATGGAAGAATGCTCCGTCGCGGTCTGGCCGATCTCCACCTAACACGACAGTCGCACCGGCATTGATGGACGATTGAACTTGCTCCTGCAACTTGACCGCTGCTTCTTCCGTGGAAAGCGGTGAGAGTGTGGTTTCCTCGTCCATTGGGTCGCCAAGCTTCAATTCCTGGAGCTTTTCTTTGAACCCTTTCATGAACTGGTCCGCGACATCTTTTACGACGATGAAGCGTTTCGAAGCCACGCAGGATTGGCCAGCGTTGACCATGCGGCCTTTCACGGCCTGCTCGATCACAAGATCCATGTCAGCATCCTCAAGGACGATGAACGGATCGTTCCCCCCCAGTTCAAGCACGCTGCGTTTGAGGTTTTTTCCTGCCTGAGCGGCAACCGCTCGTCCGGCAGGCTCACTGCCCGTTAACGAAACGCCTTGGACTCGCGAGTCGGAAATGATCGAATCAACGAAGTCCGATGGGATGAATAAGTTTTGATACACACCCTTTGGCAGCCCGCAATCGTGGTAGAGTTCTTCGATCGCGGCAGCGCACTGCGGCACGTTGCTGGCGTGTTTCACCATGACGGTGTTGCCAGCCATGATGTTGGGAGTCGCAAACCGTACGACTTGGTAGAACGGGAAGTTCCAAGGCATCACGCCCATTAGCACGCCGATTGGTTCGTAGTGCAAGTAAGCGTTCGCCTCGACGCGTTCGATCGGTTGGTCAGCGAGGAACTCCTCGGCACCATTCGCGTAGAACTCGGCAATGTTTGCGCAATACTCGATTTCGTATTGTGACTCCGAAATGCGTTTTCCCATTTCCAGGGTGATCATTCGGGCGTACTCGTCCGAGTCCGTTCGCAAGAGTTTCGCGAATTGGAGGAGGCTCTTTTTGCGTTGCTCGAAAGTTGTCGCTCGCCATTCTTGAAACGCTTGATGAGCGGTCTCGATGGCTTGCATCGCGTTCTCTTTGTGAAGCGGTTCAAACTCGCGAATGGTTTCGTTGGTAGCTGGGTTGACGCTGGTGATGGACATGATTGAGTTCCGTTTTTGGAGTGATGAAGGAGATAGCAGGAAGGAAATTGAAGGTCAGGCACTCTGCATTTTTCCGACCAACTTGCGTGTCGCGATGCGTGGCAAGAACCCAGCGGAAGTCACCATCAAGCGGTTTTTCCATCCGGGAATGACAACGTCTTCGTTCTTCATGTAGCCTTCGTAACCGGCTATCGCCACGGCCTTGGAGGTCATCGTGGTGGACGAGAACATTTCGAGTTTGCCCATGCCTGAATCCTCGCCAAATCCAGACTCGGTTGGTCCGGGTTCCAAGCAAGTGACTCGCAACGAGGTGTCCGAAAGTTCTTCACGCAGGCCTTCTGTGAATGACAGCACGTAGGCTTTGGTCGCGTAGTAGACGGCCATGTGGGGGCCGGCTTGGTGTGCTGCGATGGACCCGACATTCAAGATGCCGCCTCGGTTTTTGTGCAGCATGCTGGGAAGCAAACGACGGGTGAGATGAGTCAACGCGACCACGTTGACCATCACCATGTCGATCTGACGATCGGCGGGAAGTTCGGCGAATTTCCCGAGAGCGCCAAAGCCAGCGTTGTTGACCAAAGTATCGACGGTGATGGAACGGCGAGCGAGTTCTTCACACAGTTGGTCGACTGCTTCTGGACGAGACAAGTCGCTGGTGATCACCGTTGCCCGGCGGTCGGACCGAGCTTCGATTTCGGACGCCAATTCGCGAAGTTTGTCCTCGCTGCGAGCGACTAAAACGACGTCGTTTCCGGCATCCGCGAACTGAATCGCCAATTCGCGTCCGATCCCCGAAGAGGCCCCGGTGATGAGTGCCGTGGTATTTTGTGTCATCGGTATGTGTCCATGGAGGGAACGGAAAACAGCCGTGTGGAGGCTCGCTGCTTGTCGTTCGGATGCACATGCCGTGCCAGAATGGTGCACGCTGACCAGGGCGGAAAAGGGTAACGCATAACTGCGTTGGCTCATGTGGCAGTCGATGCGTATGGCATAGGAAGTGCAACGCGTCTGAGTGCAACGCGTGTGAGATTGTGCGCGTGGGATTGTGGACGCGTGTGGGGATGGGATTGAAAACGCGGGTGCCATCGAACAGGACGACTACGAAACAAACTCAAATCAAAGCTGATCAGGCTCTCCACTCCTCGAACGAACATTTGTGACTATGAATTGGTTGACGCATCAGTGGATTCTCGCGGGAATGGTTTCTTCTGCTGCGCGGTTTGTCCCGATCCCGTTTGTGGATGATGTGATTCGAGGACAATGTCGACGATACGTGGTGACGCGGACGCTGGAGGCGCATGATCGGACCGATTCACTGAAGGAGCTTCGGGCATACTATGCGAATGATTCAGGGTGCATCGCGGGGTGTTTGGGGATGCTCGCCAAAGCGCCTGTGAAGCTGTTGTTGTTTCCCATCCGAAAGATCGTTGCGATCCTGACTTCGGTGCGGGGCGTTCCGATCGAGATCATCCGTATGGTGCTGCTGGGGCGAACACTCGATCGTTTGTTGAAAGAAGAGACCATCCGCTCCGGACCGGTGAAGCCCCAACAAGTTTTGGCGATGCGAGAAGCCTTTGAAGAGGCCTTCGCAAGAATGGACTTTCGCGTCGTTCGCGCGGCAATGTCAGACGCGCTGTCCGGGGTGAGCGGGTGGAAGGAGTCCGCGATGGATTTGGCCGCGAACGTTGCCGGTCGCGAGAACCAAGCTCAACCTGCCGGTGATCTTCAAGCTGATGCAAACATGGAAGCGGGAGCCAAACAAGTGGAAGAGGTTCTGGATCGTCCCGAGTTGGTTGCTGTATTCGCAGAGTTCGATGAACGCTTTGATGAGGCGTATTCAGCGAACACGATCGACGCCTGATCCACGTGATTCTCAGTTTCGAACAACCGACCTCGGCCTTGCCGAAAAGGTTGATACGGCGATACTGAGAGATTCGCCGATTGTTCAGGCCGATCGGTTGGCTCGTTTGCGATCGGCGTTCGATGAGGATGGATGGTTTGAAGGAAAAAAATGGCTTGGGGTTACTTGTTGCTTGCCGGGTTGCTGGAAATTGGTTGGGCCGTCGGATTGAAATACACGGAAGGTTTCTCACGCCCCATTCCGACGGTGATCACCATCGTGATCATGATCGCAAGCTTCTTCACGCTTTCACTGGCGCTTCGTGACATTCCGCTCGGAACGGGCTACGCCGTTTGGACGGGAATTGGTGCCGTTGGAACGGCCATCGCCGGAATGATTCTGTTTGGTGAATCACGGGACGCCATTCGTTTGGCTTGCATCGCCGTGATTGTGTCAGGAATTGTCGGGTTGAAACTGGCTTCGTCAGAGAACACGACCCAACCGGCCCCAGCAGACACCCAATCGAATCCACCACGCTAGTGGTTTTTCCAAGTTAAAAGTGAGGTTTGATCATAGTGGACGAGGCGACGAGTCCTTGGTTTGGACGCCAGTTCAGGACTCGCCACGTCCACAAACCTGAAAATGAGTCGTGACAGACCACTACGATTCGTTGTGGCGAAGAAACCGAAGGTGATGCGCTGCGTGCAGGGTATGAATTTCTTCGATTTCCGCCCGGCTCATGCGTCCGAAAGCGGGGTGAGGTGCGTACTCGCCGTGGTGGGCATGAAATCGATCGACGCAGCGGGCAAACGCCTCCACTTCTTCTTGATCGTCGACCTGATCAGGTGGCACAAAGATCGATGCGGTACGGATTCCGCGTGGCGAATCGGGACGACGAAGTTTGGGGAGCAACCAGCGACGCATCGCGGGACGCATGAACGCGAACAAGGACATCCAAGCGGGATAGCCATCCACACTGGGAGTTTGCACCAGCGTCAGATGGCGGCAAATTTGGCCCAGCGACCATTCGCCACAGGATGTGTATCCGTTGTGGTGGAGGGCACGGACCTCCTGGACAGCTTCATCCAAGTTGGCGAACTGTAAAGTTCTCAAGTTTGTCACGGATTCAAACGCTCTTTCAGAGGAGTGTGAACGGCATGATGTGCATTCGTCATGGCTTGGATCGTACCCAAACAGGGCGCGGTTGCTTTCCGTTGAAAGGTGGTGAATTGTCACACGTTAGGTCGTCCCCCCTGCGATGGCGTCTGCAATGTCCCCGAACGTAGCTTTGCCAATCGCGTAAAGTTGTTACAACCCGCGACCTGCCTATCGCGTGCTGCCTTCGCTCGAAACATCACGCTGCGTTTTCGCTCTTCTCTGATTGCCTCTTCATGACAATTCGTTTTTCGAAACATTCGTGGCTTGCCGCCCAATTGGGATTCCTTCTTTGGTTGATTGCGAGCGTTGGGTGCGTTCCAAAGGAAGAGGTCAAATTCGAGAAGGCACCACGTCCTGTTGAGGTGATGACGCTGACACGGACGGTCCCTGTCTCGTCTTACACGGCGACGGGAAGCGTCCAGTCTTGGAAGACAGAAGACATTGGTTTCGAAGTCAGTGGAAAAGTCCTTTGGGTTCTAGAACCTGGCGCGAACATCGACGGGCGAGTCATCGACGCTGGAGGTGAAATGATCCAGCAGGGAACACCGCTCGCCCAGATCGAACCGGACCGCTATGAGATTGCAGTGGAGTCGGCTGAGGCGGACCTGGAGGTCGCCCGTTTGAACAAGGAGAGCATTGAGATCCGGTTGGAAGAGTCCTTGCCGGCGGAGATGGAATCCGCGCGAGCGAATTTGGCTCTCGCTGAAATGGAATTCTCACGCATCGAGAATTTGAAAGTGCAAAACGCGGCGTCCAAGAGCGAATACGACCAAGCCCGGAACCTCGTCCAAACCCGTTTGGCGTCACTGAGCGGATTGCTGGCTACGGAAAAGCAAACCCGAGCGGAGTTGAAGTCAGCCGAGTCGCAGATTCGACGCGCCGAACAAACGCTCCGTGATGCGCAACGCGATTTGGAACACACCACCTTGTACGGTTCCTATCAGGGACAAATTTCGGCCGTGAATGTCGTGCCCGGTAGTGTGGTCAACGCGGGGGATCCTGTGCTGACATTGCAAATGACCAATCCGATCAAAGTGGAGGTGGAACTGTCAGCCAAACAGTCGCGATCGATGCGTCGCCGCCACCAATTGCCGACGTCTTACGCTTTGGCTGATGGAACTCAGCGTCATACCAACGGATACATCTACAACGTGGACGCGAGTGCGGATCCTGACACGCGGACGTTCACGATGACCATGTTGTTGTTGAATGAGCGAATGCGAAACCGGTTGCCGAAGGATCTGCCCGATGACAAAGTGGCTCGTTCCGAAGACCTTTGGCCGTTGCGACTCAATCGGATGATGGGCACGCCGGAGGACGTGATTCTGGTGGAGGAAGAGTCCATTCATGAAGATGAGGAGGGGGCGTTTGTCTATCTTGTCACCAACGGCAAGCTGCGAGAACGATTGCCAGAGGTGTTGAAGGTTCGTCGCCAGCGTTTGAAAGAGAACGGACTCAGGATTCCATTTTTGGGGAACTGGGTTTTTCAAAGTGTCCAAATGCAAGATGACAATGGAGAACCGGTCGACATCGATTTGGACTCTTTGTACGTCGGGAAACTGGTGGATGATTC
>NZ_JBICHO010000111.1:0-34642 GCF_043100905.1 Rhodopirellula sp. JB055
GCTTGAGCCCAGTTTGGCAGAGGAAGGCCTTGAGCTTGGGAGCGACTTCGGGGACGATGATCATTGGTGGGGCCTTCAACGTGAAGGGTGTAAACACAAGCAACTCGTCATGGGTTGGCCCCGCCTTTCATTGCAATACCAATCTGGCGAAGCTCACGCAAAAAGCGCAACTTCAAAACGCGTGAGCGAGGGACCATGCTGCGTGGTGGTGAGTCCCTCGCTGACGCGTCGGGTTATGAAAAAACCAATGCCACACGCAAAAGCGCAACTTCAAAACTGACGCGTCGGGTTGGGAAGATGACCTGGCGCAGTGGCACACCGATTGCGTTATGGACGGAGAACCGCTGCGGTTCAGTTCACTGAGGCCGCGAATCCCCCAGCCATTAATTGGATGCTTTGAAAAAACCTTTCCAGCTCAAACGCGAAACACCCACTCAGACTATCGACCGCTACTTCGCCTCGATTGGGTGGAAACCGTTTGCGTTTCAACGCTCAGTCTGGCGGAGCTATCGCGATGGCTACAGCGGGCTGTTGCACTCCGCGACTGGGACCGGAAAGACTCTGGGCGTTTGGATGGGGCCGATCCTGAATTGGTTGCAGGAGAACCCTGACCGTTCGAAATGGAATCCCAAGCGAAGTCCGGCTGCTCGCGTCCTTTGGATCACGCCGCTGCGTGCGCTGGCCGGTGACACAGAGAAATCACTCCGCGCACCGCTCGATTCGCTGGGGTTGCCGTGGACCCTTGAGTCCAGAACGGGCGACAGCAAGCAGAGTGCAAAGCAGCGGCAATTGAAAAAGCTTCCGACGGCACTCGTCACGACGCCGGAAAGTCTCTCGTTGATGTTGACGCATGAGAAATTACTGGCTCAGTTGTCTCAATTGGAATGTGTGATCGTCGACGAATGGCATGAGTTGCTGGGCACGAAGCGTGGGATTCAAACCGAGCTGGCATTGTCACGGCTTCGTTCACTCAATCCCAATCTGCAGATCTGGGGTGTGTCGGCAACTCTCGGCAATTTGGCTCAGGCGTGTGAGGCCTTGATGGGCGACACTCCGACCGACCGAGTCAAAGTGGTGGAAGGACACAAGAACAAAAAAATCAATTTGGAATCCATCATTCCGGAACAGATGGATCGGTTCCCCTGGTCTGGGCATCTCGGCACCAAAATGGTTCCACAGGTCGTGCAGTTGTTGGAGTCCGTCCAAAGTGCGTTGGTCTTCACCAACACACGATCGCAAACCGAAATCTGGTATCAAAATCTGTTGAAGCAGAAACCCGATTGGGCGGGGCAGATCGCGATCCATCATGGTTCGCTTGACATGTCCGTCCGCCAATGGGTCGAGGACGGTTTACGTGCAGGGAAGCTTCGTGCGGTGGTTTGCACCAGCAGTTTGGACCTGGGAGTTGATTTCACCGCCGTGGATTTAGTGGTTCAAATCGGCAGTCCCAAAGGGGCAGCGAGATTGTTGCAACGGGCGGGGCGAAGTGGGCATCAGCCTAACGCGACGAGCAGGCTTGTCTTTGTTCCCACCAATGCGATTGAACTGATCGAGTTAGCGGCTGCACAAGACGCCATTCGCAGTGGTCGCTTGGAAGCGCGGCCGATGTTGAACAAACCGCTCGATGTGCTCGCTCAACATGTCGTGACGATCGCGATCGGTGGGGGATTCACCAAGGACGCTCTGCTAGAAGAAGTTCGCACGGCATATGCTTATCAATCTTTGACAGACCTCGAGTGGCAATGGGTGTTGGACTTCGTCGTCCGCGGGGGTGAGTCACTGGAAGCCTACCCGGACTACCACCGCGTCGAAGTCGTCGACGATCGATTCCAAGTGACGCAGCGACGGACGATCACCAACCACCGGATGAACATCGGCACGATTGTCGCCGATGCATCGATGCAGGTGAAATATCTAAAGGGAAAGACGCTTGGGAGCGCAGAGGAGAGTTTTCTTTCAAAACTGAAACCCGGCAACAAGTTTTTGTTTGCGGGCCGGTTGGTGGAATTGGTACGCGTCAAAGACAACGCGGCGTACGTGCGTCGGGCCAAGGGAAAGCCTGATTCTGTGCCGCGTTGGATGGGCGCCCGCATGCCGCTTTCGAGTGAACTGAGCGACGGACTCCGGCGCCGAATCGAGCAGGCTTCTGAGGGGACGTTCGTCGGTCGAGAAATGAAGTCGCTCAAACCGTTGTTGGAATTGCAGTCGCAATGGAGCACGCTGCCCCGCAGCGATGAACTGTTGATGGAAAAGGTCAAGACGCGGGGCGGGCATCACGTTTTCCTGTACCCATTGGAAGGCCGTTTGGTTCATGAAGGCTTGGCGGCGCTGTTTGCGTATCGAATGTCACAGCGACGGACGCAGACGTTTTCCATTGGTTGCAATGACCACGGCATCGTGTTGCAGTCCCCCACGCCAATCGAGGTTGAACAGGCGGTGACCGCTGGGGTGTTCGCCACCGGTGACTTGGTCGAAGAGATTATGGAAAGCATGAACTCGACCGAGATGGCAAAGCGTCAGTTTTGTCAGATCGCACGCGTTGCCGGTTTGATTCACCCTGGTCTGCCCGGTCGGCGGAAAAGTGCCGGGCATCTGCAAGCCAGCAGCAACTTGTTCTTCGATGTGTTCTGCGAGTACGATCCGAGCAACATGTTGTTGGAACAGAGCCGTCGAGAGGTGTTGGAGCAGCAACTGGAATCTTCGCGAATGCGGTTGGCTTTGCAACGCATTCAGGCGAGCCGCATCATTCTCAATGAACCGAAACGTGTGACGCCGTTGGCGTTCGGGTTGTTGGTCGACAAATTGCGGGAACGGGTCAGCAGCGAAACTTTGGCGGATCGAATTCGAAGAATGCAAGCTGACTTGGAATTGGCGGCGGGCAAGCCATGAAGCCTGGATCGATCTTCGCGACCTTGGCCGGCACCCGAATGCAACTTTTCGCGTCGCGGGCAGCGTTTTGCCCGGAGCATGACACGTTGTTTGTCGCGGATCTGCATCTGGGAAAGGACGCCACGTTTCGCCGTCATGGGATTCCGGTGCCACTGGGAAGCAGTGGTGAAACCTTGCAAACCATCTCGCGATTGCTGGCGGATACGAATGCATCTCGTCTCGTGATACTTGGGGACTTGTTCCACGCAAGATCATCGCTCACGACTGAGACCGTCGCCGCCGTCGAATCGTTTTTCGCCGCGCACTCGCGAGTGGAATTCCTATTGGTCCGAGGCAATCATGATGCACACGTCGGGAATTTACCCGGCGATTGGCCCATTCGAACCGTCGAGGAAGGCGAGCGAATGGGGCAACTAGCGCTGGGGCACCATCCTGGTCCCGTGCCAGATGGAGCCGACCTGTGGTTGTGCGGTCATTTGCATCCGTCGATCCGAATCGGCTCGGGGCGTGATTCCTTCGGAAGGTTGCCGTGCTTCTGGTACTCGTCTGGATGTCTCGTCTTTCCAGCCATCGGCGAGTTCACCGGAACCCACGTCGTCCAACCTCAGAAAGACGATCGGACTTGGTTGGTTGCCGAAAGCCAAATCATCGAACTGTGAAACGAACCCTCCGCCGTTCGTTTGTGTTGTTGGTCGCGCTGACCTTGGGTTGAAACCCAAGGCTGGCAGATGCCACCGCTCCGCGGTTCTTGCTCAGCGGATGGTGCGAGCGTACGAAAAAAGCCGTGTCAGCGGTTTGCTGAACACGGCTTTTGGAGCAGTACACCCCACTGGATTCGAACCAGTAACCTTCGGTTTCGTAGACCGATGCTCTATCCAATTGAGCTAGGGGTGCTTCTTCTAATTCGTCACACGCGAGTCGCTTTCGCGTCGCTTGCGAGGGCGTGAAAATATCGGCTGGTTCGATTTCTCGCAAGGGGGAATGACTAACTTTCAGTTCCTTGGGACTTCGATTCCTCGAATCATGGCCCGCAATTCCTCATCAACGTTGCGACCCTCAATTTCGGCCTCCGCCGTCAACGAGACTCGGTGCCGCAAAACAGGCAAAATGATCTCCATCACGTCGTCCGGGACCGCGAAATCGCGGCCGGAGAAGGCGGCGATGGTGCGAGCGGATTGCATCAAGGCGATTCCAGCTCGTGGCGACGCGCCAATGTGGAATGCCGGCCACGTTCGCGTGGAACGAATCAATGAATTGATGTAATCCACCAAACGATCTTCGACGCGAACTTGGCTGCACGTCGAGATGACTTTTTGAACGATCTCCGGGTTGGTGATCGGTTGGATCTCGTCTTCCAATCGCTTCCCAAAGTCGACTTGCAGCGAATGCAATTTCAGAATGTCCGCTTCTTCCTCGGCGGAGGGGTAGTCGACCATCAGCTTGAACATGAACCGATCGAGTTGGGCCTCGGGCAAGTTGTATGTGCCTTCGCTTTCGAGCGGGTTTTGCGTGGCAAGCACCAGGAATGGTTTCGGCACCGGATGGCTGGTTCCGTCAATTGTGACGCGGTATTCCTGCATGATTTCAAGCAGCGCCGCGTGAGTCTTGGCCGGCGACCGGTTGATCTCATCGGCCAGCAACAACTGCGTGAACACGGGGCCGGCACGGAAACGAAACTCGCTCTTCTGCATGTCGAAGACGGGGGCGCCCGTGATATCCGAGGGCATCAAGTCAGCGGTGAACTGAATGCGTCCGAATTCGCATCCAAGGATCCGTCCGAGTGTTCGCACGAACAGCGTTTTGCCCAAACCGGGAACCGATTCGATCAGCACGTGACCGCCGGAGAACAACGCCGTCAACGTGCCCAGGACCAGTTCGTCTTGCCCAACGTAGAGCTTGCCGACTTCGGCCTGGATCATCTCAAAGAGCTCTTTGATCTTGGCGAATTCGGGCGAGACCGGTGGAGCTTCGGGCGCCGAGGCACCAGAACCGGGTTGGGGCAACGCAGATTGGTCGCCGCCAAGGTGTTCGGGGCCGGGGGTGTCTTCGGGCAAGATGGGTGGCAAGGAAGGATCGTTCAAGGCGACTTCTCAACGGGCTCGTGAGGACTTGGCGGGTCGAATGACGGTGCGACAGGGTTTGCGAGGGCGTTGGCCTCGGGCGAATCAGTGTTTGTGGATGCATTCGTTGGGGACGACTCATCCGAATCAGCGGGCGCTGGCGAGGGATCGTTCGGTGCGGACGCGGTTGGTTGGTTCGGAACCGCAAACAATTCGGGTTCGCCGCGAACGACTCGCATGTAATGGTTGATCTTTTCTTTGGCAAAGTCCATCCCACCGGCTCGGCGCATCAAGACGGCCATCGCCGTGAGATGGTTTCCAAAGTGAGTGGAACGATGGTAGACGACTTGTCGGGCGCGACCGAAAGTCGGCAGCAGCATCAAGCACATCACCACGCCCAGAAACAACGCGTGAATCGTGATCAAGCTGATTGGCCACGTCGTCAACAATTCCATCCCGGTTTGTGCGGGAGCCCCGGGTTCGGCATCCGAAATGGGAACCCACATGTCATCCGTGGACAAAAAGCCCAGGCTGACTCGTTCGTCCGGCCCGACTTTGGCAGTCGACAAAATTTCGGCGCGAAGGCGATCTGCCATTTCCAACGCGGGTTCGTCTGTCATCGCGAAGTTGGTAAGCAGGCCTCCGCCGGCGACGACGAAGATTCGCGAATCCTTCCATTTGGGATGTGTGATTCGGGCAAGCAGCGTGACATCGTCGGTTTGGTCGAGAGGTTCGAACTGGATCGAGGGGCGGGCGTTCTCGTTGGAGTCATCCGATTGTTCTTCCGCCGCCTGGTCTTGCACTGGATCGTCTGATTCGACGACTTCGGAATCGCCGTTGCTCGTTGTGCCGGCGGGTTGGGCTGCGGGAATGCTGGTCGCCACGGTCGTTTGTCGCATCGGATCAAAGGGATGCAGGTCATAAGAGACGACGCGGCGATTGTCGACATTCTTCCGCGCGGGAAGGCTGCGAGCCGTGAACAGTCTCCCGACCGTCACGTCATCACGACGCACGTCTTCGAGCAATCGCAGGTTGATCTGTTGAGCCAATCGGCGGCGGTATTCCAAACGTTGTGCGGGTGGTGCAACCTGCGAGGCTTCACGCCAGTAGGCTTC
Source organism: Rhodopirellula sp. JB055 (assembly GCF_043100905.1). Lineage (NCBI taxonomy): Bacteria > Pseudomonadati > Planctomycetota > Planctomycetia > Pirellulales > Pirellulaceae > Rhodopirellula > Rhodopirellula sp. JB055. The sequence goes on from NZ_JBICHO010000111.1 coordinate 6,065, forward strand.
CGTGCTGCCTTCATCTGGAACGATAAACACGATTGTGCGGTTACCGCTACGAAGCCACGACACCATCCAATCCGCGACCTCGGCGGAGTTGGCAGGCGGCCAATTGGTTGGAATCCAAACAATTGCATCGTGTTGATTGGCTCGAGTCGAAAGACGCGTCAGGTTTCTCGCCCGCAATTCCGCGTCTTGCCAATCATCGCCGAGCTGGGACCGTTCAGTGGCGGTCAGCTCTCGCGACAATGAGTCTCTCAGAGCCCCAAAACCGTTGAGGCTTGTTTTGCCACTGGTGCCATCTGACTTTCCGTAGCTCGTGTTGAATCGACTGCAGCCAACCGACATCAAAACGCACAGTAACATCAGGCTGACAACGACCCGATTGACTGGCATCTTCCCACGAGAGGATGGGCCATGATCGCTGGACGCGGTATTGCACTCAGGATTGCGAGACTTCAGGAGGGCGACGTTCATGCTGCCCCCGGTGTTCGAACGGCGTCCGCGGCTTGGATCTCTTGTTCCAGCATCGCGTTGTATTGCCAGAGTCGTTCGAATTCGGCTTGAGACAATTCGTGCCGTCCAAAGTAGGCCCGTTCAAACGCGGAGACGGTTTGCTGCAAACGCGTTCCTGTTTCTGTTCGAGACCGTTTGGTTTCACGAACGTAGCGGCTGTTGGTCTTCCCGCGAGCCAGCCGCAACCAGTGGACTCGGTCGAGCAGTAGCAATTGATGGCCGTACAGGTAGATGATGGCTTCGTTGAACTTACCCGCACGCATCAAACGTTCGGCTTCGGTCCGCGGATTGACGTTTGTGTCTCGCAGCGCTTCTGGTAACTGCTCCATGCGTTGACGGGTTTGGCGATCGATGGTTTCGCCTTTTAAAAGTGATTGTTCGATGTTTCCTGGTGTGAAGTCGAAGTCACTGTTGGCAAATACCCAGGCCAGGATCGATACCAAACCAATCAGTAATCCCCCCAGCATCAACCAGCCAAACAGTCGAGCGAATGAAAAGTTGGTGTGGGGTGCGGGATTCGCCGCGGTGGTTTTGTTCGAGGTGACGGCCGTCCAGCGACTGGCTCGATTTTCCGCCTCGCTGCGTTGGTCTTCGACTTCGACAGGAAGCAAGTTGCCGGTTTCTTCGTCGAACCAGACTGAGTCGCTGACGGGAGAAATTCGCGATGATTCAGTGGCTGTCTCGGCGGACCATGCGATCGTCGACAGACAAACCAGTTGGCATGTCAAAAAACAACCCAACCAAAACGTTCGAACGAATGGAATCGAGGTTCCGTGCGAATGACGAAACCGAGTCGGCATCGACGCGAGCATCAGAGGGGAGGTCATGGGCGGACCTCGACTTCAACCGGTGGTGTCGAAACGTCGGATTCCGAATCCGCGACAAGGATGGCTTCTTCGGTTTGATCGTTGGCTTGGTCCGTCGGCGACATGTTGGGTCTCCGGTTTCGCGAACCGGCCAATGGAACGTTCTGACGTGTCACGCCGCTTTGTCCCGTCATCGCGTCTTCCCCAAATTGACGAATCGCTTCAGCTCGGATCGCCAGTTCGACTTCCCAGCCTTCCAATCGAATACGAGCGTCGAGGTAGCCCAGCAAGCGGACGACGACGGTGAAAGCCGCGATGATCCACAAAGCCAGCGGGAGAAACACGACCATCGCCACGAGGTCCGTCGTCCAATTGGAAGTCGCGATGCCGCGCACCCAAATCAGCGAATAGTAAACGGAACATGTCAGCACAAACGATGTCCCGGCGACAGTCAAGAATCGCCCCCCTAGTTCACTGGACATTGGTCCGTGCAAACCCTTGGAACGCCTTGCCAGCGTGATGACATTGGGCAATCGTGAACGAAGTGGGCAACGCTCTAAGACCAGCATCTCGGGTACAAAGGGGCGGTTGCTGCGAATGACGGCGGCCAGGATCAGGATCAACCAAGGCAAAATGAAATCGATGAAAATGTCTGAGTCGGTACCGATTCGAAACGCCAGCAGCAACGTGGTGGGGATCGCGAGTCGTTTGACGCCTAGGATCCAAAGTAGCGGCCAGCGAAGTTTCCAAACCTCCGCGAACGTGTGTCGCAAGGTCGGCTTCTGTTCAAAAACGGCTTGCCCCAGATAGAACGTCGAGAATGCACCCGCAAAAGGTGTTTGCAGAACGACCAGGACGCTCATCCAACTGGCATATCGAATCAGATCCGACAGCGAATCGTCGGTGAAGAACTCGTCGGCGGCGATTCGTAACGGCAAGAATGAAAGCAGGATGGCGTTGATCACCATCCAAGGTGCAGCACCAGCAAAGAATGCTCGCGTCACCGCGACGGGGTAGCGCCGAAGCATCAACAGAGCTAAGTCACCGATTTCCGATAGCGATCGGACTCGGATTGCGATGTGGGTGCGATCAAGCTGCACGGACGCTCGCACTCCCATCGTCATTGAGGTTGGCGAACGAGTTCGAATTGGCATCTGAGCCAGAAGGGGTGTCGTCCAAAATCGTCGAGACAGGATCCCCGCCCGGTTGAGCATGGCGATTGCCGGGAAAGCCCAGGACGACGAAATAGAAGCTGATCATGCTAGACGACATCACCGACCAACCGGCTTTGAAGGTGTAGGCAAGCGGACTTGGCGAGATAAAACCTTCCGTGAAAGCGGCGAGCACAAACAGGACGGCGGCTGCCGAGATCACCGGAATGGCTCGCACAGCGGAACGACGAACCGAGTCAATTCGGCTCAGTCCACCGGTGGCGAACAGTCCCATTCCCAATCGCAATCCCGCGGCGGCGGACAGGGCAATCGCGGTCAATTCAAAAGGGCCGTGAGCAGTCACGAACTCAAAGAAATTGTCTCGGCTGGCGACGTCTTCGCGAGCCATGTAGCCAAACACCGTCCCCAGCGTCACGGCGTTGCTGGACAGAATGTACAGGCAGGGAACAATCAGAATTCCATAGGCAAAGCATTTCAAGCCGATCCCGGTGTTGTGCATGATGTAGAAGCTGGACATCTGCACGTAGTGATCGAGACCGCCGACCAACTCCATTTCATACATCTCTTCCATCTGTTCCAGCCCGGCGTCGCCAACGATGACGTTTGCGAAATCGGGGAACAATGTTTGTTGGTAGCCCAAGTACATCGACAACGCGAAAAGGCCGAAGAACACGAGCGTCGCGACGCGGACGCAGGCGTCACCGTAGATTTCACGAGGCGCAACGCGAAAGATCATGTCGAACCAACCGGTCGGTTCAAATTTGCCGGCTCGATAGAGCTGATTGTGCGAGCGCGCGACGAGTCGGTGCAGGTAAGTCACCGTGGCGGGAGGCAATTGGTACGCGTCGGCCAAAGCCAAGTCCGCACATGCACCGCGATACAGCGTTGCAAAACGAACGATGCCAGCGGCACCTTTGTATTGAGGCCCAGCCTTGTCCGTTCGACCTCGAACTTCCATTGCCTCGCAAAGACGTTCCAATTCGCCCCAGTTCGATCGTCGTTTGTCGAGCAGATTGGCGATGTTCATGCGAGCGATTATAGCGAACGATTCTGGAACGCGGGGGGCCAACGGCGTCCTGATTGTCCGTTAAGCGATGATTGTCGCTTGGTTTGTTTCACCGCTCGCCTCACGCACGCAATCAACGTGTCACGGCCTCGATCGTTTTCATGACATCCGCCGCGTTCGGCTAGCGGTCTGTCACGACTTGTTTTTAGCGTAGTGGACGAGGCGACGAGTCCTGAACCGGCCTCAAATCCAACGACTCGTCGCCTCATTCACTACGATCAACTCTCACCATTAGCGTTGTCCGACAGACCACTAGCCACCAATCGCATGCATGGGACGATCGGGAGGGCGGAAATTGTTTGAGTCGATGCCGTGAGCGGCGTGTTTCTCGCCCACACACTGTTGGATCTTTTGTATCAGCATGTCATCGTCGCACCCGTCACGCATTGCGTCACGCAGTGGCGTCTCCGTTTGAGCGAACAAACAATTTCGCAGTCCACCATCGGCGGTCAATCTCAAACGGTTGCAATCGCCGCAAAACGGACGCGTCACGGAGCGGATGATTCCGATCGTGCCTTCGCGTCCTTCCGATGAAAGCACAAACGTTTCAGCAGGTGACGACAGATGTTCGCGCCCCGCCGGAGTGACTTGCCCGAACGCTCGGCTTAGCAGTTCCAAACAGGCGTCGCCGGACAGCACATCCGCGGATTGCCAAGCGCGGTCGCTGTCCAGTGGCATGAACTCAATGAATCGCAGCGTCACGCCTCTTTCAATCGCGAAGCGGACCAAACCGACCAGTTCCGATTCACTGATTCCTCGTATCGCAAGTGCGTTGAGTTTGATCGATTCAAACCCCGCTTCGATGGCCGCATCGATCCCGGCGATCACTTGGTCGACTCCTGAGCGACGTGTGATTTTGACGAAGGTGGCTTCGTCGAGTGTGTCCAGTGAAATGTTCAGTCGCTGCAATCCCGCGGATCGCAATTCAACCGCTTTTTCGCGGAGTAGTATCCCGTTGGTGGTCATCGAAAGATCGGCTAGCCCTTCGATTTTGGCTAGCATCGCGACCAATTCAACGCAGTCGCGACGGACCAACGGTTCTCCGCCAGTGATTCGAATGTCCCGCACCCCGCAGCGATGAACCATCAACCGAGCCAATCGTTCAATTTCTTCGAACGTCAACACACTGCTACGCGGAAGGAATTCCGCATTGTGTTCAGGCATGCAGTAAAAACACCGGATATTGCAACGATCCGTGATGCTGATGCGAAGGCTGTTGTGGCGTCGACCAAAGCGATCGACCAATGCGATGAGATCGGTCATGTTGGTAGACTAACCGCTCCGCCCCCATCACGCGATGCGAATGACGAGCGAAACGGCAAGGGGCCCTTCAACGCCGATGAACGCGAATCTGACTTGTAAACGCTGGTATTTCATGACGAACCACTGGGAAAACGATTCGTGGCAATCCAGCTACGACGATGAATTGGATGATGACGCCGGCGAAGGCGAAGAGCATTCAGACGAGTGGGACGACGATGATTACGAGGACTTTCTGGCCCGCGAATTCCCCGATTCAACCGACCGAACGGACTGGGCCGGAGGAAAACCAATGTGGCATATCACTGTCTGGGTGGTGTTGGCGGTCTTCGTCGGCGGATTCCTGTTGACGCTGTTTTGACTGGAATGTCCCGAACTCATTTCCATTGCCTTGAGAGGTCGGGGCGTTTTCGAAGCTCAGTCCAAATGCCTTGCATTCATTCGCCGTCTGGGATCACTTGCAACCGAATTTTTCGAGTCACCCACATCATGCCAGCCAAGATCGGTGGCATCGCGATCGCCATCCACAGCAGAACGTCACCCATCAGCAACAACGTGGTTCGAAACCGTTCGTTGTAAACGTCGTCCCAGAACCAGACGACTAACAAAGTTCCCAGGCACAGGTAAGGACCGAACGGCGTTCGCGGATCGCGAGTCAACACAAACACAACCAAGACAATCATCAGTGCGGCGATTGGCGAGAGAAAGAAAGCGAGGATGCTGCCTTGCCAACCGATCAACGCGCCGATCATCGCCATCAGCGTGACATCGCCAAACCCCATCGCCTCCATTTGGATTGCCCAACCGCAAACCAAGCGAACGATCCAAACAACGCCGCCTCCCACCGCCAACCCTGTCAAGGAAGTCAGCATGCCCATCCAGCCAATCGGCGTGGTGGAGTAGACCGCAATGATGATAGCCGAACCCGCCAACCACATTGCGACCAAGTACTTCCATGAGTTGTGCCGGGTCAATCCGAGCCAGAAATAACCCCAGGCTTTGGACCATCCACGCCGCAAGTAGAACCGTCGGTCGGCAAGCGCGAAACACCACACCGCCCAGATCGCTAGTCCGGTCATCAGTCCGTTGGGGCTGGTCCAGAACGCTGAGAGCCCAAACGGATGGTTGGCCAAAACCGGTGCGATGCCGACCACGGCGTTGCTGACCACCGTTCCCGGCAAAAACGCAAACGGGGTGATCGTTCCGAGGGCAATCGCGGCGATCGTGCCGGGAATCGTGAGCAGGTCGGGGATGGTGCGTTCGTCAAAGTCAATGAACGTCGCAGCGATCAACCAAACCAAAAAGCCAGCGTGAAAGAAGAACAGCAATGCCATCCAGTCCGTGCACGCAGCAACCGTGGCCGGTGTGACTCCCGCGGGCAACAATTGTCCGGCCAAGTAAGCTCGATGCATCCAAGGCAAAACGGCGGCCAGGGAAAGTTCGATCAGGACTGGCCGGACCCAAAACCAACGTCCAAACAATTCTGCCTCCCGGCGCAGACGAAACCACCCCAGCACGGGCATGCGGTCCGCCCAAGTGCGAGCGGGAAGTGCTTTCGACATCGATGCGAATTGGGGCAGCAACGGCCAACGTTCTCGATCCACCCAAGGTGAAATGGGGCGGGGGTACCAGCACCACGTTGGGATGATGTGGTTGGCGAGGGCACCGCCGAGAATCCCCAACACCGCCAAAATCACGGTTTGTGTCGACGAAGAAAGGGACAACCACTCCGCCATCCAGCCTGACAACCAAACCGGCGTTATTCCCCCGATCAAGTCGCTTGTTGGCGAATGTTGAGCCAATGCCTGTGTTGGAACCAGCGTCACTGCTATCGAATCTGTGACAGTTGGGGGAGTGGTCAGATCAATCATGCGGACTTTGCTGGCGGTTGCAGGAAGCGGCACACAAAACGAGGCCTGGCGCAGAGGTTAAAAGGTTTTGAAAGATTTTTCACGCCCAGGTGAATTTTCAGAGCTAGGTTTTCGTTAGTGGTTCTTCTTGGGAACCATTCCCTACGAACATCACCACCCGTTTGTCATCACTGACCTGATCAACTGTTTGACCGTCGCGTTCTCCCTCAGCCAGATGGATATGGCGTGAAGAATCGTCGCCCAACATTTCACTGGCCGTCAACGCCTTTGGTTCTCGCATCATGAATCCTGTCGATCACACCTCCAAAGGAACGCGTTCCGGTTTTCTCACAGCCGGCCGGACGCGTTCTGGAGGTAACCTGAATCAGCCACGTCGCGGCACCGCGACGGCGGAGATTGCGTTTTGCCTACCGGTTTTGCTGACGTTCACATTTGCGACCGTCGATTTGTGCTCCATTTTCTTTCTGAAGGAAACGGTGGCCATCGCCGCCTATGAAGGTGCCCGACGCGGCATCAATCGCGGTGGAACGGATCAAGCGGCCATCGCTCGTGTCCAAGAAATCTTGGATGAGCGGGGTGTCGATTACGGAGCGAACGCGGTCTCGTTTGAGAACAGCACCTTCAGCTCAGCTGACACATTGGAACACGTCACGATCGTGGTCACGGTTCCTGCCGCTGGCAACTTGTACGCTCCCGCCGGTTTGTACAACGACCTAGAGATTTCGCATCGAATCACGATGCGAAAAGAATTCAAGAATCAAGACTAGGCAACGCCCATGATTATCTCAAACAAAACCTCGCATGGACGCGCCCGCCGTGTGAAACGCGGTTCCAATCAATTGGCTCGACCATCGTTGGTTCGTCCGTGTTTGCCAACCAAGAATTGCCTTTCCAGGAAGACTCGTTCGGCCAAACGTGACGGAGCGACGTTGGTTGAGTTTGCGATCGTTTGCAACGTGTTGCTGTTGACGATCTTCATGTGCATGGAATTGGCTCGCATGAACATGGCTCGCAACCTCGCTCAAGACGCCGCCTACTACGCGGCTCGCACTGCAATTGTACCCGGAGCAACATCCGATGAAGCGGTCGAGGAAGCCGAAACGATCATGCGGTCTCTGTTCAATTCCGGATACGAAGTCGAGTGCACAAATATTGACGATGACAGCGAAGAAGTGACGGTGACCGTCAGCGTCGATCTGGATGATGTTGCGTTTTTCACGCCGATGTTTTTGGGGAACGTGCAACTGACATCCACCGCAACGATGCAAACCGAGAGATACAACGGATTTTTCCGAGTCGACAACTGACTCAAACTGTGAAGAGCGGTCCGGGGGGATCCTTTTTCGATTCACTTATCCAACCTTTGGTTTTGGAGTTTTAGCAATGTCCGTTTCCCCCGTTTCCATGCGATTCAATAGGACGCGAGGCGACCAAACCCGTCGCGGCGGCATCACCGTTCTGATGGCGTTCGTCTTGCCGATGCTGGCCCTACTCGCAGCGTTCTGTATCAACCTGGCACAGATGCAGTTGGTGAAAACGGAGTTGGCCATTGCAACCGACGCCGCCGCTCGGGCTGGTGGACGCGCTTTCAGTGAAGAGCAAACGGTGGAGGCCGCAAAAGAAGCGGCCCGTTTGACCGCAGCCATGAATGAAGTCGCTGGCGAACCTTATCAGTTGGACACCAGCGACGCTGCCAACGAATTCGAATTTGGCGTGTCCGCTCAAGCCGACGGACGCACGGGAAGGTTCCACTTCACGAAGGTCCCAACCAGCGACGTTGCCGCGAACATGGTCGCTGTCAGTTCCGTTCGCGTGACAGGAAAACGCACTGGCGAATCGTTGATGGGGCCCGTACCGTTCATCTTTCCGAACACGTTTTCGATTGGCGATTTCCGACCGACGAGTTCCGCGGTTGCAATGCAAGTGGACCGGGACATCAGCTTGGTGCTTGACCGCAGCGGATCGATGGGATGGAAAACTTATGACTGGCCGAGCGGAGTGGATCCCTGGGCAGAAGACAGCCTGATCGCTGCGGAAGATGAGGGCATCGTTCGATTGGAATGGAAGTACAAAAACGGTCGACCTCAATACATCCGGCGTGTGAGATACAACAGTGGCTACAGCCAAGACGATTTGTACGACTATGCTTGGGAAGAATTTTACGAACTCGGACCGGCTCCCAACACACCTTGGGAAGACCTTGTGATGGCAGTCGATGCGTTTTTACAAGTCCTGGACGCAACACCGCAAAACGAACAAGTTTCGATCGCCAGCTACAACAGTCACGGAAGTCTGGATTGTTGGTTGCTGGATGACTTCGACCAAGTCCGGGCAACGGTGGCAAGTCTTGGCCCAAGCGGCAGCACTGGGATTGGCAACGGCATGTCCAAGGGAGCGACCTCCTTCACCCACCAGAATGCTCGTCCCTACGCTTCCAAAACAATGGTGGTGATGACCGACGGGATCCACAACTACGGGACAGCCCCCAACACCATCGCGCAGAATTTGATGAGCTCTGAGAATCTGAACATCCAAACGGTGACGTTCGGTAGCGGAGCCAATCAAGAGACGATGCAAGAGGTCGCTGTGACGGGGCTCGGCAAACACTATCACGCCGACTCAGGAGATGAGTTGGTGGAGGCGTTTGAGGAAATCGCGAACAACCTGCCGACAATTCTGACCGACTGAGCTTGGAGGCGCAGAAGCATTCGTCTCTGTAAATTGTCGTTTCAGATTTGAAATTCAGTTCGCGGTCACATCTTGTGACCTAGAGTTTGATATGAATGCCTTGCCTCCCCATCTACGCTCGCTTTCAAACGAACAACCTTTGAAAGCTTCGAATCAACCGACCAAATCAACTTGGGCCGGAAAACTGGTCATCTTTGCAGTCTTGTCGATCGGTTCGATCGCGGGCTGCATTGTTTTGGTTCGTAGCACTGTGTCTTGGGTCAGTGCGCCGCCTGCGCGGCCGTCTGCGGTCCCCGCAACGCAAACTTCACGTGCGATTCCGAACGACGAGGAGTTTCAACGTCGCAAGCAACGCAACGAGAAATTCGTCGCCGAAGCGATGCAGGAAGACGCCGCCTTCATCCGAGACCGCCAGCGTCGTCAATGGATCGAACAGACGCGTCAGAAACCCGATCATCGCGACGCGTTTGCTCGATGGAAAACGCAGGTGGAACGGTTGGAGGAAAAAGTGGCCGAGTTGAGCAAGCAGAAAGAAGGCTACGACGAAGACGGAAACGTGCTGCCGATGAGTATCCTCTGGCACCAACAACAGCGTCTTGAAAGACTTCGTGCGGATCCGCCACCGAGCTACTGACTCGTGACCGCTGATTAGCGGTCGTTGATTAGCGGTCGTTGCTCAGTCAACACTGATCAACGACCGATCGATTCCAGCCGGGTTCCCCACACGGGATCCGCTTGAATCGCCGACATGCCATGTTTGCGTGCATCGATGCCTTCGGCATTCCAAATCAAGTATTGAGCCACGTCACCAACGCGAGGCACAATAACGGAACGAGGCCATTTCGCGTTTCCAACTCCAAAGTGGGCTTGCCCTGGAAGCACTGTGATCACACGGCGATCACCCACGAATGCGTTCATGTGACTGATGCAAGCAGGATGGTTCACCCGATCACCAGCCAGCAACGACAACGCGATTTCGCGAGGTCTGGCATGGGAGTTGTTCCAGATCTCTTCGCACAATTCTCTTACCAGCGCGGTGCGTCGATGGGTCAATCCGATCGCCAAACGCGTTTCCATCGACCAACCGTAGGGATTTCGCCGAACCGTGGAATCGATCAACCGTCCGACGACGCGGTCTTTGGCTGTGTGCCCGTCGGACGCGTGAACGTTGTTGCCCAGCAGGCTGCGTTTCAGCGTTTCCGAGGCAGGGATGAAGCGAATTCCCGAGTCAGGAACGCAAATCCCTAGCAGACAGGTCCACTGGTCACATTCCGATCGTTGAACAGCGGCTGAGGCGTGGACAGCGGTATTCCATTGCCAATCCGGGCCGGCCAATGTAGCGACGTGTTGAAATTGATGGATGGAATCCGAATCGTTGCCAGCCCGCTCGGAGAAGTGTCGCCACCATTGGTGCAGTTCTCGGTGCATTCCCTGGTCAATGCTTTTCGTGAGGTCATCCCAGGGAGAACGATCCAGCGATTGAACTGCGCGCTGATGAGTCGCGAAACGAATGCGTTGATTCAACTGGTCCGCGGTTTGACGGACATCCAACGAAAGTGAGACACGCAGGCAACGCAGTCGAGACAGGATGGCGTGGCGAACTTCTTCATTGCCGTTGATGGCTTGCGAGTACAACCGATTCGCGGTCAGACGCCGGACAACTGCGGAGTCCGATTCGAGTTTTGTGAGGTAACGCTCGATCTTGGAAATTTCATCGGCGGAGGGGCGTGCGGACCGTTCCTCTTCAGTACCGAAGTGCAATTCTTCAAAACCGAGATCGGTTTCTTGAGCGTCGTTCGTCGGATCGGACGCCAGCGCGGAAGGAACGGTGGAGTTCAGAGCCACCCAAGCGGACGCCAAAATCGTCCGTCGCAGATTGCGTCGTCGGTCGAGTTTTGACGAAAGGTGCAAACGATGGCCTTGGCGAGGGAGGGTGCTTGCGTCCCCGAACAATGTCGAGAAATTTTCGCATTGGGCCCGACCTTGAGCGTCGCGATAAGCTTCACTTCATTTTAGTTTCGTCCATGCAACGCGACCAATGAATTTGCCACGCGTTGTCCCCGCGACCTCGATCCCGATGCCCGTTAAACTTCCCAATCGTTGCAACCGATTTCACACGTAGAAACGGTTTGTCAACGTGTTTGGCTTTGTAGAGTGACGTGAGTCGCTCGGTGATTCCTCCATGGGAGCGCATCGCTTTGCGACCACGCGGGATCTCGATGCTAAATTCCGCCCTTGGCTCGTCTGACTTTTCGTACTCCACTCTCCACTGCTGTGCTCATGCAAATCATCTGCTTCGAAGATTCCCGGGTCGAACAGCTCTGCCCGATCGTTCATGCACGGCCAGCCTATGCGATCACCTGTGCGAGTTTTCGATTGCTCGATTGGTTGCGGACACTTGCGAAAGAGAACTCGAGATCCGGGAAGGAATGCCAGGTCCAAGGGTTGATCCGCGACTATTTGATGCCGATTCAGGAGGCCGATCACGGGTTGCAACCACCCGCGACGGAAATCGCAGCCAATGAAGATGTGCTGTTGGTCAACGCTCGCTTGGTGCCTTCCGTGCAAACCTATGAAACGCTGAAGCAATTGATCCGTGCCGGTGAAACCGCGGCCGTGATTGGCAAGGACAACGGGAGCGATTTTGAGTTTTTGGCTGCGTTTGTCACGGCCGGTGACATTGCGAAATCGACGGGCTTGGACCCGGAACTGAAGCCGTTGCAGAAACTTCAGAAGATCGCGAACGACCATGTCAGTTCGGGATACTCATTGAAAGCATTTCAGTGGCCGCACGATGTGGTCGCGTCTCACATGGAAACGATGAACGATTCGGTCAACTATCGAATTGAACATGGTGAGTACACACAGCGCGAAGATGGTGTGTTTGTCCGTCCAGGTGTGACGATCGGCGAGTTCGCATCGATCCACACGTCGGGTGGTCCAATCGTTTTCGATGAAGACGTTCAAGTCGGGCCGTTCTGTTTCTTGGAAGGACCGCTGCACTCCGGGCACAGCACTCGTGTACTGGAACACTCGGCAATCAAAGATGGCGTGTCACTTGGACACACCGTCAAGATCGGCGGGGAAGTCGAAGCGTCGGTGATCGAATCGTTCACGAACAAGCAGCACCACGGATTCCTCGGCCACAGCTATTTGGGCAGTTGGATCAACCTCGGGGCGGGGACCTGCAATAGCGACCTCAAGAACACGTACGGCAAAATCAACATCGAGTACGGTGATCGCAAGATGGCGACGGGAATGCAATTCCTGGGCTGCATTATGGGTGACTATTCCAAGTCCGCGATCAACACAGGCATCTTCACTGGCAAGGTGATCGGCGTCTGCAGCATGCTGTACGGTTTTGTGACCAGCAACGTGCCAAGCTACGTGAACTACGCTCGGTTGTTTGGGCAGACCTCGTTGCTGCCACCTGACGTGATGATCAACACCCAAGCGAGAATGTTCGCGCGGCGAAAGGTAGAACAACGGCAGTGCGACATGGATCTGATTCAAGCCATGTACGATCGCACCGAGTCGGAACGCGAGTCATCCGAGCAATTGAGTTTCTAGGTTGGACAAGACGCGGTTCGTTTCAGTCCAATCGCAGCCCTACAAGTTCCGCAAATATTCCAGGCTCTGCTGCAATTCCATGATCGCCGTCTTGGGGCGCATGTCTGGTCGTCCGACCACGATTGGTCCTCGGAACGGGATGTCTTCGAGTCGTCCCAGTAGGGAAGGGAAGTCTGCGGTGCCTTCGCCGAGCGGGACCGCAACTCCACGACCAGCGGCCATGTCCATCACGCCATCGACCGCATGGACGATTGAGATCCGTGAACAGAGAGCGTTGATGGCCTCGTCGACTCGGAAGCGATTGATGATCAATTGGCCGGGATTCAGCGCGACGGGAATGAAACTGTCCGGGATTGCATCCAATAACGCAGCGAGGTCGGTGCCGGATTCGGTGCCGGTTTCGGCTGCTAAGAAACAGCCGACTTTGGCGCCGTAACGGCTGAGGTCGTCCATCACCTCACGAAGTGTTTCCCAGCGAGAGGCGTCGCTGCCCGCGGCTCCCTGTCCGGCGATCTCTTTTCCGATTCGGGAGGAAGCGATTGAGTTCGCCAGTTCAGAAGCCAGGTCCGCTGGCAAATCATTGCTCCAGTCCGACTCGTCGCCGCTTCCCGACGGGTTCAGCAGTAACGAACTTCCGGCCTGGTTGACGGCTTGATCGATGTTGGTCGGCGGCGGGGGAACGGTGCCGATTTGGTTGACAATCAGAGGGGCCCCCAGCCGGTACGCCGTCTTCAAGGCCGATTTGGTGGCGTCGACTCGCTGGTCCAAATGGTCCGTCACATCGTACCCAAACCGGGTTTGAAACCGAATGGATGCGATCCGCAAATTCAAATCATCCAGGATTTTCCGCAAGGTCCGAACCCCGGTGTCCGACAATTCAGATACGGGCACATGGCTTCGACCACATAATTCGACATTTCGCACTCCCATCGACGCTGCGATGGTCAATGATTTACGTAGTGCGGCGGCAGACGCACCGGCCCCCGGAATGGCGTCCATCCGGACGGCAAGTTTCAATTCAGCCAATCGATTCGTTCTCCGTGCAGGCAACCAGGTCATGGTGGACCGCTTGATCCAACTCGACCCTTCACGATACGCCTTTCGGTCGGAAACTTCGAGCCGGGGTCGTCTGTTTCACGCGTGTGCTGTGTCACGGGGCCCGATTCGCGAAAATAGGGGGTCGTCAAGGTTCGTCGCGTTGGCTTCCACGATTGCCCCAACCGGTGTTGTGCGGTGGTTGGCTTGGGGGAGTCTGGTGCTGGCGATGTGGTTGTTGGGGACGCCGCTTCCGATGGCAACGGCCCAGAACGAGTCACGCTACGAGCGGCAACGATGGGAAAACATTCCACGCGACGCCTTGATCGAGCGAAGCAGTGTCGAATCGACTCGTGGGCCAGCCGGATTGAGACGATTCCGATGGGATTTCTCCCGAGCGTCTGACAAAGATTTTGGTGGCTGGCCGGACAACTGGTTGCGTTACGATGGGCCGGGCTATCCGAACTACGTCGGCATCGCAATTGAGGCTCGCGACGCGGAGCTGGAAAACGCTGTCTTGCCCTTGGACACCGCCGTCCTGAGGCCTTGGCAGAAACTGCGTACGCTCTATCCAAAGTTGCCTCCACTGCCTCCATCGATGGCCGATTTCTTGGTCGACCGTTGCTTGACCATTCGGCTGGACGGTGGATTGGCTCGAGTCGAGTCGCCTGCGTTGCCTGCCAATCCAACGTTTCAGTACCAGTTCAGCGTCGACGTACGGACGGAAGGTCTGATTCACGATCAGGTCTATGCCGAAATCGTCTTTCAAGATCCGGAAGGCAATGAAGTTGGCATTCGAGAAACGGAACACATCAGTAAGACGACCGGTTGGACCACCTTGGTGTTGAAAGACCTGCTGCCCCCGCGCGACTGCGATCGAATGTACGTGCGGTTGCGAGTCAGCGGCGGCGAAGACGGGCTGGAGGATATCAACGGGACGGTGTCATTCGACAACGTGATGTTCCGCCAGTTTCCGCAGTTGAAGGTCGCGACGGACAAAGACCTCGGCGTGTACTTGCCAGGTGAAACGGTGGTCGTGATGAGCGAAATGCTGGGACTGTCCGATGAACACACACGCTTGCGATTGAGATTGTACGACCAACACAATCGAACCCTTGGAACGTTTTCTCGAGCCATTGACCCCGTCGAAGAAACGGCTCGATTGTTGACCGAAGAGGCTGAAGCAGAAGCAGACGCCGAGATCGAACGGCTGGCAAACGGGAAAGCGAAAGCCGAATCGGTCGTTTCGCGGGATGAAGCGTTGGAAGCAACCGGTGTCGGGTTGGATGATTCTAGTTCGCTCCGATACCGGTGGGACCTCAACGATTTGAAGCCAGGATACTACCGCGTGGCGGCGTCCATGGAAAACGAACGTGGTGCGTCCTTGGCCAACGAGACTTCGTTTGTTGTATTGGGTCGAATCACCAATGATCCCGCTGAGTTCGGTGACCCCTCGCGGACGCAAGAGTCGATTCTCGGATTGCCATCGCTGGCGACCTTCCAATCGGAATCCGATGTGATTGATCCGACACCGTTTGGATGGACCGTTCCAGTTCCGATCATGGAGCGACATCGGCGGCGGAAACTGACGGAACGCGAATTGGCGAAATGGATGCAGCTTGTTGGCGTTGGGTGGGCGAAGTTGCCGGTCTGGTTTGGTCCCGAGGAACACGACCACGCGGATGCGGCGGCTCTGCTGGCGTTTCGTCTGCGGGATCTGGGGATTCAACCCATTGGGTTGTTGGATCAACCGCCGGAAGACCGCTTGTTCGCCTACCAATTGCGTGACAAATCCGACACTCGAGTTGCCAACTTGTTGCGAGACGAATCAGCGTGGCGCCCGGAGTTGGAACCGCTGATGAATCGCATGACAACGCGAATTCGGTTGTGGCAATTGGGGGCCGATGAGGACCAGAGCTTCATGGGGCAATCCAACATGCTTGAAACGCTGGAAGGCATCTCCACCGGATTGCAAGGATTCGGCCAGCCCATTCAGACGATGATCGCTTGGTCCTGGGTGGATACGCCTCCCGCCACCGTTGGTGACAGTTGGCGCGGGTTGCACCGCCACTCACCATCGCCTTTGACGGCTGTGGAAATGGACGCGATGTTGGATCGTGAAGTGAAGGCCAGGGAAGAAGCGGTGATGGCCGGTGGTGTCGCCCCGGCTCGTTTGCCCGCCACTTGGTTGACAATCAATCCGATTTCGAAACGGAAGTACGACCTGGAATCACGGATCAGTGATCTCGTGCTTCGGATGGCTGCGACGCGCGGCCACCGAGTCGACGCGGCATTCCTGAGTGCACCGATGGACGAAGACGCAGCGGTACTGGCCCCGGACGGACGCCCCGATGAGTTGTTACTGCCGTTCCGAACGACGAGTTTGCTGCTCGGGCATCGAACCAATGCCGGGTCGTTGAGACTGCAAAACGGGAGTGACAACATTGTGTTTCGAGGGGATGACGAGTCCGTGTTGATGGTGTGGGCGGATACCCCGACAGTCGAGCATTTGTACTTGGGCGAAGACGTTTACGAAGTGGACGTGTGGGGGCATCGCAAACCGGTTCCATTGATGGAACACGAGGGCCGTCGCGTTCAGCGATTGACTGTCAATCGCGTGCCAAAATTCTATGTCGGGATTGACCAATCACTGGCTGACTTTCGGATGTCCGTCCGGCTGGATCGAACCCGGATTGATTCGTTGCTGGGGCTTCAGCAGCCGTTGGGAGTGAGATTTCGGAACCCAATCAACCAGTCTTTGTCTGGGGAAATGGCTGTGGTTGCCCCGAATTCCTGGCGTTTAGATGAGGCGGCAAAACCCTGGGATTTGCTTCCCAACGAGTCCAATCAGGTCAATTTTGGGGTGACGCTGGAGAACAATGCCACGATTGGTTCGTACCAATTGCCACTGGATTTCCGTTTCGAAACATTGCCTCCGACGGTGATTCGTGTTCACCGCACGATGAGCATTGGACCCGACGGATTTGACATTCGCGTCACCACCCGTTTGATCGATGGCGATCTGGGAGGTCGGATGCGTGTCAAAATCGAGATGGTCAATCACACCAATCGGCTGACGAATTTCGATTGCCTATTGTTTGCCGGTCGAGAACGACAGTACGAGCGTCGGGTGTTGGTGCTGCCACCCCGTGAGACGGTCGAACGAAACATCGATTGGCCAAACGGCAGGAAGTTGATCGGCACGCGAATGTGGTTGCGAGCGATTGAGCAGGACGGGAATCGAGTGATCAACCACTCGTTTGACGCCCAACCCTGATCTATAGAAACGGCTGGTCAATAGAGCGATATTGGCACAATCGGTTGCGATGGATTCGACGAAAGGATCCGAGCTCGGTTAGAATAGCAGACCCTCAAAGAATCTCCCCGCCTCCCTCATTCGAGTTGAAATAAAATGCAATCTTCATGGCAAATGTTGCAGCGTCGTAACTTCTTTTGTGGTCTCGGTGCGTCTCTTGGTTCGCTCGCTCTGACGTCTCAGTTAGCAGCCGACAACGTGAATGCGGTGGAAGCTGGGGCGGCGGCGTCTCCATTGGCACCAAAGAAGCCGATGATTCCGCAGAAGGCCAAAGCGGTCATCATGCTTTTCATGGAGGGTGGTCCTGGGCAAATGGACACGTTCGATCCTAAACCGGAACTGGATCGATTGCACGTGACGGAATCGAAACGGACGGAAGGTTTGGCGACCGGCAAACGGTTCTACGTTGGCAGCCCGTTCAAGTCGCGCAAGGTTGGCCAGTCGGGCTTGGACATGTGCGACCAATTCGTTCACCTGGCGGATCCCGAGGTCGCCGACGAACTTTGCGTGTACCGAGGATGTCAAGCCGAATCATTGAATCACCCAGAAGCCTTGTTGCACATGAACACCGGCAGTCGACTGGGCGGTGACCCCGCCGTTGGTGCATGGGCGACGTACGGACTGGGCAGTGAGAACCAAAACCTGCCCGGCTTTGTCGTGATGACCGAACTCGCGATGCCGCAAGCCGGCAGTGCTAACTGGTCCAACGGATTCTTGCCGGCGTACTACCAAGGCACCACGCTTCGAGCACAGGGCTCGCCGATTTTGGATTTGAAGCCAGGCGACTACCGCACTCGACAGCACCAACGCCGGATGCTCGATGAGTTGGCGGCGCTCAACAAGGATCACCTGCAATCCAGTGCGCTGAACCAACATCCCAACGCGGGTGAACTTGCCGCTCGAATGGAAAGCTACGAGTTGGCGTTCCGGATGCAAACCTCGGTTCCCAACTTGATCGATTTGCAAACCGAACCACAGCACGTTCTGGATTCCTACGGGGTGGACGACCCCGACACCGCGGCCTTTGGCAAGCAATGCTTGATGGCTCGTCGCATGGTGGAAGAGGGCGTTCGGTTCGTGCAGATCTTCTCCGGTGGTTGGGACAGTCACGATTATCTGGAACGTGGCCACGCAGCGCGAATCAAGAGCGTGGACAAGCCCATCGCGGCGTTGATCAAAGACTTGAAACAACGCGGGATGTTGGACGACACGTTGGTCGTGTGGACCGGAGAGTTCGGACGCACGCCGGACAACAACTACCGTGGTGGCGTGACCGCTCTGGGACGCGATCACAACATCGATGCGATGACCATGTGGTTCGCTGGTGGTGGCACCCGCCGTGGTGCGGTCGTCGGAGCAACGGATGAAATTGGTGCGAAGGCTGTCGAGTGTGTTCACCCCATTCGCGATGTGCACGTGACCATGTTGCACCTGCTCGGGTTGGATGACAACAAACTCACGTATTTCCACGGTGGACGTTACAAACAACTGTCACAATTCGGTGGAGAAGTGATCCACGAACTGATCGCTTGACCGGGTTTGGTGAATCGCTACTAAACGATATTGCTGATGATCGGCGCGGGCGGCGGGTGCTTGCCGTGATCCCCTCGAACAGAAGCTACAATGGTCGGAGGACGCGTTGCGTTTTCCGGCCTTTTTTCATGGACTGTCAAATTTGTGAACGATTCTGATTCGTCATCGAGCCTGGATTCCGTCTTGGCGGAAATCCTGTTGCGCGAGGAGAATGGCGAACACTTGGATCCGCATGAGTATCTGACGCGGTATCCTGAACATGCCGAGGAGCTGAAGGACTTCTTTCGGAATCACCGTTGGCTGGGCAATGATGAATCAAAGCCGGTGACTCTGGTCGGTCAAACGATCGGTGAGTTTCGGTTGGTTCGCGAAGTCGCCCGCGGAGGAATGGGGGTGGTCTACGAAGCCGAGCAGGATTCTCTCCGACGTGTCGTCGCGATCAAGCTGATTGGGGACGGTGTCCTCGCCAACGACGAATTGCGGATGCGTTTCCGAGTGGAGAGTGAAGCCGCCGCGTCTCTTTCGCACCCGAATATTTTGGCGATTCACTGCCTTGGATGTTGGCGTGGGATCGACTACTTCGTCATGCCAATGGTGACAGGAGAGTCACTGCAGTCCCACGTGGATGAGCGAAAAGACTGTTGGAAAGATGGCGAATTGGCACCTGCCGAATTGAAATCTTGCGTGATGAACACGGTGACGTTGGTACGAGACATTTGTCGAGGCGTCGCGTACGCACACTCCCGCGGGATCATTCATCGCGACCTGAAGCCGGAAAATGTGTTGCTCGACGAAGGCGTTCCTAAAATTGTCGATTTCGGGTTGGCGAAGTTTCATCGCGATGCACCGGGGCTGACCCGCGATGGGCAGGTGATAGGAACGCCTCACTACATGAGTCCAGAGCAGGCTCGCGGTAGTGGCGATCTCACTGATGCAGTGGATGTGTATGCCCTCGGAGGCATTTTGTTTGCAATGTTGACTGGGTCGCCGCCTCATCGCGGAGAATCGACGGCCGAAGTGCTCTCGCGAGTGTTGTCGGACGAGCCACCGTCGTTGCGAATGACATGGCCGGGCGGGATGCCGCGGTTGCCAGAATTAACGGACTTGGATCACGTGATCGAGCGAGCGATGGCGTGCGACCCAAGCGAACGCTACCGATCCGCGGACGAACTCGCCGACGATCTGGACCGAATTCTGGGTGGCGATACACCGCTTGCCGTGCCTGCTGGATTGGTTCACCGAATGTCACGCGAGCTATCGCGAGATCAGCACTTGCATGCGTTTCAAAGCTGGGGACGGGCTCTTCGGCAAATTGGCTACGTCGTCTTGGCTGCTCACGTTGCGATGTACGTGACCACACAGTGGATTTACATGGAAACGCCAGCGAATTTGGCGGCATGGAGTCGTCCAGCGTTCTGGGGTTACTTTGTCCCACGGATCTCGATGCTGGCTGGAATCGCCTGGGTGATCGGTCACGCGAGAGACGGATTGTGGTTGCCGCGAATTTCGGCGGAGCGGCCCGTGTGGTCCGTTTGGTTGGGCTATCTCGTCGCGCTATCCAGCATCAACTTGCTGTGGATCGTCGGACAACTGGAACACAACGACGTGATGGTCATGGCCTGCATCATGAGCGGATTTGCCTTCATTGCCATCGCCGGGCACATGTGGGGCGGTAGCGCTTTGCTAGGCATGGGGTTCATCGGGATGGCGTTTGCCTCGATCGCAATCCCCGATGCATCCCCTTTGTTTCTAGGTGGCTGGTGGATGATCACGATGCTGGTGTTTTCCAAACGCTATCGACGATTGGAATGAACCCGTTATTGATACTTGGCAAACAATCTCGTCCGGGACGCCGAGTGGTTTGTCAAAGTCAAAAGTGAGGGGTGGTCGTAGTGGACGAGGCGATGGGGCCTTGGTTTTGACGCCGGTTCAGGACTCGTCGCCTCGTTCACAACCCTGAGAATACGTCGTGACCAACCACTAGAGCACATCGCCGATATGCGTGGAGCAAGGCGCGGTCGCATGGGAAACCGTCAGAACGCGAACCTCGTCATCGAAGATCTGGTGCACAACTCGATACGAGTTCACCTGGATCTCAGAGACATCCTCGCGTCCAAACTCAGGCACGATGGAACCTGCGTCCGGTGATTCCAGCAGACGTTCGGTTTGCTCGACGATCCGTTCGAAAATCAAGTCCGCGTACTTGTCGCAGTCTCGTCCGATGTAATCGCGAATCGCCATCAAGTCCGCAACGGCGTACTCAGTCCAACTAACTTGCATTGCGAGTCTGGTTCCATTGTTCTCGGACATTGTCGGTGGTAACCAACCGCGAGGATTCCGCCGTGGCCAGTCCCGATTCGATCTTTTGACGGATGTACAAACGGTACAAAACTTCATCCCAGCTTGCGCTATCGGGCAGACTGTCAATGGTGTCGCGAGCCGCAAACTTTGCGGACGTATTGAGTGTTTCGTTCATTGGAGTCTCCTTTTTGCCCCCCAAAATAGCGGTTTTGATCAGGTTTTGTAGTCCTGTAAGTGGGGTTCCCCCTAAAAAATGCGCAAATTTCACAAGGGGAAAGATGCGCATTACAGGTTCACCCTTTTGCGTGACCTGTCGTTGGTGGTGCGCTGAATGGCACTTGCTTCGTCCCCCACACGGAGGTCGTGCAGTTCATCGAAGACGCGTTTTAGCGGGTTTCGGCATTTGAGAACCTCTCCCGAAACGAAGTTTGGGGAGAGCGATGCCGTGCAGGCGTACGTTTTGAAGTTGTGCTTTTCTCAAAACTCAAAGCGTCAGCGAGGGAAAAACGAGGTTGACTTCGCCTCGCTGACGCGTCGGGTTTTCTTTCGGTTGCCCGTGCAGAGGCGTATGGCTTGAGTCAACGGGGTGGCATGATTGGGTAACGGGATTGGAACGGCTGCACGGTGAATCGAAGTTTTGCGTCGAGGCATTCCGATGCTGTGCTCCAAATATCGACCGGGACGCCGCCAAAGAATCACGAGCGTAGGCGACAGGTGAAGCTCGCATCGCGGAACCATTGCCCCAGCTCCCATACGGTTCCCTGTCTCGGTTTTGTGCCCAGCGGATGAAGGTTCCGCCAAAACCAGCCCCGGGTAGCGCTCGACGTAGTCGTAAAAGTAGGTCTGGAGATCACCGGCGTTCATGATCCAGTCTGCAATCGCGACGGTAAGAACAGTGTCGTCGGTGAAAAAGGAGTTGTCAGTGAACAACTCAAAATCGGTGTACTTGGTCAGGAAATGTTCGAAGTAGGACCCAACAACGTCCCCCACAATCGCGTCTAGTATAACGTCTGCCTTGAACTGGAATCAGTTTCCACTTCTTGTTCGGGCAATGAGTCATCCCGAAGTGCTTGCAACGGGTCTCGTTGGCAAGAGATGATCGTTTCGGAGTGCTGGCCAACGATCATTTCGACTCGTCGGACTTGCATCCAATTTCGTAGACAGCATGCAACGACTGCAACTGCCAACACGGCGATGAATGGAATGGAGTGAACTCCAACCCGGTTCCAAATGATCATCGAAACTCCCGCACCACCGAGAGCGAGAGCAGCGGAGTCTTTGTTGAAACGCTCGATCATCCGATCCGCCACCAGCCGGTCGTTCCCCTGGCGGATGGCTTGATGTTCATCGTAGTCGAGCGAGAACGAAAGACGCAGCGCGTCGCCCAGCGAAATGAATTCTCTCGAAGATTTCATTCGGCATTTTTCAAACCGCTGGTAGGCGTCTCGCAGACGAGTGGACCGTTTGACACGGCGGTAGGTCCAATATCCCAGCAAGACACTTGCTGCGATCCATGGTGAAACGACTGATGCGAAAGCAATCCCGCGAACGGCCAATGCCAAGCATGTCGTCGCTGAAACAGCCAGGCTGGCGGTGAACCAACGACGCTTCCGAATGACTCGGTGAACCAGGATTTCGATTCCTGGCTTCTGCAAAACCTGGTGCTGCTCATAGGTGAGCGGGAACTCCTTGAGCACGCGGATCAAATCAGCTCGCGAAGTACTTTGTGCGTTGGATGAAGCGTCGTTCATGTCTCAATGCTCGTGGGATCACTTGCCTTCCGCCGCCATGGTCTTCATGCACTCAATGTTCTGTTGGACGGTGTTCAGGTGCTCGGGAGTCGAGCGAATGCGAAGCGTGTCGAGGTAGACCTTCATGTCGCTTTCGTACTGGGCGGCTGATTCAGGCGTTCGGCCGTGATCGTTGGTTGCCTCCATCCAGTCGTCCAGTTTCTTTCGCAAGGTTACCAGCGTTCTTTGGTGTTTCGGATCGTCCGCCAGATTGTGCAATTCGTGCGGGTCGCTGGATAAGTCATACAGTTCCTCTTCCGGTCGAACGTCCCGAAATAGAAGCGACTGATTGTCGTCCAACGTTCCTGCGGCGTGGCATTCCCGAAGCGCGATCAAAATCGCTTTGGCGTCCTTGTAGGCGCACGGTTGCAGATACGGGCGGTTGGGCAGGAAGTTGCGGATGTACTTGAATTGGTCCGTTCGAACGGACCGAATGTGATCGACTGTCTCGTCGCAACGATCGCGAGCGGCAAACACCGCGTCACGTGGTTGGTAGTCCGCCGCCAGAATATTGCGGGCTTGCATGGTTTCAGGGATAGGTATCCCCGCGGCGGCCAATGACAACGCCGCGATGTCGATGTGTTCGACCAAGTCGTCTCGCGTGGTGCCCGGTTCGACGCCGGGGCCATTCAAGATCAATGGCACGTGCAAACCTTCGTCGTACAAAAACTGTTTGCCTCGGCCATGGCTGATTCCGTGATCGGTCATGAACAGTATCAACGTGTTTTCGCGAACGCCTTGTTCTTCCAGTCTCGCAATCACGTCGCCGACCATAGCATCGGTCATGCGAACGGAATCGAGGTACGCCGCCCAGTCGCGAACGATGTCGGGATGATCGGGATAGTACGGCGGTAGCACCACGGATGTGTTCGGCGTGGACTCACCGAACAATTTGCGAGCGGAGGCCGCTACCTTGTTCCAACCCTTGGTGTCTTTCCCACGGAGTTTGCCGCCTTGCGTTTGAATTTGAGCGAAGAATGGTTGGTCGGGTTTGCGGTCTGTCCAGTCCGCGGAATCGTAAACGGACTGGTCCCATTCAAAGTTGTAGTCCGTCTTACCCAGTCGCCCGCTGATGGGCCAACCGCTGATGGAGGTGTGATAGCCCGCGTCTTGGAAGAGTTTGGGTACCAACGTCACATTGTCGGGCAAATGAATTTTTTCAGTCCCACGGCCACTGCGATGGTGATGTGAACCGATGGATGTTTGGTACATGCCGGTGATGAACGCTGAACGACAGGTCGAACAAACTGGTGCGGTCACATACGCATGATTGAATTGCACGCCGTCTTTTGCCAACGCATCCACGTTCGGAGTCTCAACAGCGGTCTCGCCGTAGCAAGAAAAGTTCGCGGACATGTCATCGGGAATGATCCAAACAATGTTGGGGCGTTCATCGGCGTTCGCGGAGCGTCCGATCAAAGCAACGGCGAGCAGAACGAGCCAAACAGAGCGAATCGAAGGGATGAGTGACATGAATGAAACGGATGGGGCGTGGTGGGAATGCAATTGGAAGGACATCTTTGAAAGGATGGTTCCGTGCAAGGATAACTGGTTTGGAACGTGTGCGTTGGCTTGCACAGACGGGCAACCGCTTAGCTATACTTCGTCGACGCATTCTGGTGAACGCGTTTGAACTGGCAATCGGTCTTCGATCCCAGATTGACAATCGCACGCTGAATGTTCGCCCACCTCCATCCCCCCGCTGAACGAGTTTTTTATGTTCCTTTCCCTGCATTCCGCGTCATCGAGTTCGCGTTGTCGCTCCCGTCAGACAAGCGACGTTTCGATGAAAACGATTTGTCTGGCGTCTTTGGCCGCGTTTCTCTCCGTTGGGCCAGTGCTGGCAGAAGAAGCCAAAACAGGCAAGCTGATTTTCGAGGATCGGTTTGAACGAAACGAGTCGCAGGAACTAACCGATGAAGTGGGAAATGGCTGGAACACGAACAGCAAAAGCCGTGCGAACGGACACAAACAAGTGGATTTGAAGGATGGCACGATGCGCATCTTCATTCACGAGACCGCCGACCATGGAGTCTCCGTGACTCAGCCGATGGAGTTTCGCGACGGTCGTGTTGAAATGAAGTTCATGCTTGAGCACGAGAAGGATTCCTTGGGGTTGAACTTCGCCGACTTGAAATACAAAAAGGTATGGGCTGGGCACTTGTTTCGCGTGACCATCGGTGTGAAGTCCGTCGAAATCACCGATCTGAAAACTGGAGTCATGGATTTGAAAACCAGGACGATTCGAAAGGCAGGCAAGGTGCCCAATGAACTGCAAGCGAAATTAAGAACGAAGACGAAACGTGTTCCTCATTCGTTGGAAACGGGAAAGTGGTATCACGTCGCAGCAGAAGTCGTGGGGGATACCATGACGGTTTCGATCGACGGTGAAGAGGTCGCTTCGTTTGCATCCGAAGGAATGGCTCATCCGACCAAGCGTCTGTTGCGATTGGCAATCAAACGAAATGTCGTGGTGGATGACGTTCAAATCTATTCTTTGGATTGAACAAGTAGTTGGCCGCAGGTGTTGCTCGATTGAAGAGCAACCGGAATCACCTTCATGACCCATTCAGACGAGGCGACGATGCTCTTTCAATTTCAAAGTGTTTGTTTTTTGGCGGGGACACTGTTCCTGATGACGTTTGCAACGGACAGTGGCTCACACGCACAAACGCCAAAGAAGTTTGTTGCCAACTACGACGAGTCCAAGATACCGCCGTATAAGCTGCCACCGCTGTTGGAATTTCAAAACGGTGATTCCGTGACGACGGCGGAAGAGTGGGGAAAACGGCGAGCCGAAACCTTGCGTCTGTTCGAGGAGCATGTGTTCGGCATCATGCCGGAGCGTCGCCGCATCAACGTCGAACTGGTTCGCAGTGACAAAGACTTTCGTCCGGGAGTGACACGGCACGAGTTTGACGTTGCCATTTTGCCTTTGGAATCGTCCAGTGAGATCTCGCCTTTGGTCGTTCAGGTCTTGGCCGATGTGCCTCAGGCGGACACGCCTGTTCCCGCGATTTTGGGGTTGAATTTCCAGGGCAATCACACAATCGATGATGATCCAAAGCTTCGAATCCCAACGAGTTGGGTTCGCGATCGACGAAATGGATCAACGGATGGAAACAAGGCGATTGAGGCGGGGCGCGGGGTGGCGTCGAGTCGCTGGCCTTCGAGCATGATCACCGATCGAGGTTACGCGATGATCACGGTCTACTACGGCGACATCGATCCCGATTTCGATGACGGGTTCAAGAACGGTGTCCACGGGTTGATGCCTTCTTTCATTGCTTCGCTTCCCGAAGAGCATCGCCCGGGCAGCATCGCGGGTTGGGCCTACGGGCTGTCGTGCGTTTTGGATGCGATCGAGAAGACGGAATCGCTGAATGTCGACGCCTCACGAGTGGGAGTGCTGGGGCATTCCCGCCTCGGCAAGACGTCGTTGTGGGCCGGCGCGACCGACCCTCGTTTCGCGATGGTGATTAGCAATGATTCAGGGTGCGGCGGAGCAGCACTTTCTCGACGAGCAATTGGCGAAACGATCGGACGAATCAACTCGTCGTTCCCGCATTGGTTCTGCGACGCATACTTGCAGTACAACGAGAACGAATCGGCATCTCCGGTGGACCAACATCAACTGATCGCCTTGTCGGCACCACGCGCGATCGCGGTGGGCAGTGCAACGGAAGATGAATGGGCGGATCCGAAAGGGGAGTTCTTGGCCTGGCAGGCGGCCGCACCGGTTTATGAATTGTTGGGAATGTCCGCTGCAAATGCGAACATCGTTCGGCAGGCATCGATGTTGACCGAGCAAGCGGTCTTGAACGCTGGACCGATGCAGTATCACCTCCGTGATGGCAAACATGATTTGGCCGATTACGACTGGGAATGTTACCTCGATTTGGCCGATCGGGCTTTGCACCCCAACTCTCCATGACGCGACTTCCGATTGAAGAGGTTCTTCTTCCGCTGCGGCAAGCAATCGGCTGTGGTAGAGCGGTTGTGTTGAAGGCGCCACCGGGCGCTGGCAAAACGACCGGGGTTCCGCCTGCTGTCTTGCAGTCCTTGGAAGACAACGATATCGCGGGTCAGATCTGGGTGATCCAACCGCGACGTTTGGCCGCGCGTTCCGTTGCCGACTGGGTGGCTCGTTCTCGCGACGAACCGGTCGGGGAAACGATCGGATATCACGTCCGCTTCGATCGGCGTGAATCAGCGGCGACGCGGGTGGTTTTCATGACCACGGGAATGTTTCTGCGTCGGATGCAATCTGATCCGCTGCTGGAAAACGTTGCTTGCGTCGTGCTGGACGAATTTCACGAGCGAACGCTGGAATTGGATCTGGCTCTCGCGATGTCGCATCGACTGCGTTCGGAATTGCGAGAGGATCTTGGGTTGGTGGTCATGTCCGCCACGATGGAAACGGATCCGATTGTCGCTTTTCTCAATCATGAGAATCCGCAGAACGCCGTTTCGCTTCGTTGCGAAGGCCGCTCGTACCCCGTTGCGATCCATCACGGGAAAGATCAACCGGGCGAGAGGATCGAACGTCGGATCATTGGTCCCATTTGTGACGCGGTTCAGAGCAGCGACGGGCACGTGTTGGTGTTCTTGCCTGGCGTGGGAGAAATTCGGCGGGTTCAGTCGGAATTGGAATGTGCGAACTTGGCCGATAATGTCCGCATCGTCGTGCTGCATGGATCGCTTTCGCCAAAGCAACAAGACGAAGCGATTCGGCCATCGAAGGTCCGAAAGATCGTGTTGTCGACCAACATCGCGGAAACGTCGGTGACGGTCGATGGTGTGACAGCGGTCGTGGATTCCGGATTGGCAAAGGTCCCACGCTTCGATTCACGACGTGGATTGACTCGGTTGGAAACGACGTCGATATCGCTGGCGTCGGCGGATCAACGTTCTGGACGAGCGGGCCGAACGGCACCGGGCGAAGCCTATCGATTGTGGAGCCAAGCGGCACAACGTTCACGTGAAGAATATGACGTGCCGGAAATCTTGCGAGCCGATCTCAGCGAGATGGTGTTGATGTTGGCCAGCCACGGTGAAACGGATTTGTTCGCCATGCGCTGGTTGACGGATCCGCCGGAACACGCGGTGGAATCGGCTCAGGCGTTGCTGCAAATGCTCGGCGCGATCGGACGCGACGGCAAGATCACTTCGCGGGGGAAGATCATGGCGGGATTACCCCTGCATCCGCGTGTCGCACGGATGACAACGGAGGCCGTGGACGCGTTGCCCAAGGCGTCGGTCGCGGTTCTGGCTGCGTTGCTGAGTGAGCGTGATCCCATGGAGGGCGCTGGGGCGATGACCTTGTCCGAAAAAGTCGATGCGATCGAAAACAATCAAGTGCCGCAGTCTGTCCCTGCGCCGGCGATCAGTTCCATTCGGAGGGTCGCGGAAAATATCGGCAAGAGTTTGCCAAAAGGTGCGCCGGAGCAAGTGGCCGCTGGCGTCAATCTGGATCGTGATTCGGCTGTGACTCGGGCCTTGCTGGCTGCTTACCCCGATCGCGTCGTTCTTCGACGCTCAGAGACGCCCGATCGAGGACGGATGGTCGGCGGGCGTGGAGTCGTTGGGTTGAATCGAATCGTCGGGGGAACATCGACGCCGGAATTTATGGTTTGTTAAGACGTCGACGGCGGCGGGGCGGA
>NZ_JBICHO010000112.1:0-8115 GCF_043100905.1 Rhodopirellula sp. JB055
AAGTCCCCGCGTGAAAAGACAAACGTTTCGCGAGGTCGCTCGATGGCCTGCGCGACAAGCTGCGTGGTTGTTGCGGGGAACTGTTGCCAAAGCGATTCAATCTCGGCATCGAGCGTCAATAGATTTTTCGTGATCTCGCTCGGTGAGTCATTGTCGCCGCTCGTCAGGTTGTCACTGGATGATTCAGCGATCGCCACGCTGCGATGCCAAGCGGCCAGCGCGAGTTCCGCTTGCGAGTGGGTCCAATCGTTTGGGTCCATCGCCAGAACCGCTTCAGCCTCAGTGGGAACGGCAGCAGCGGGCAATTCGGCCGCGTCGGTGACACTGACTCGGTACCGCCCAATCAGAAAATTCTGGTTGTCGTCACTGTTCCAGCCACCATGTTTTTGCACCAATGTGAAAGTCACCTTGGCATCGTCGTGGATCGTGACGGGACTTTCGGGGACGAACACGATGTGGCGAGATTGGTTGCTGCGGCCAGGACCAATATCGGTTGTCCAAGCCGTGGATTCATCACCGTCAATCGCGTATTCCGGCGGCCCCACCACGCGTTTGTCCTTTTCTGGTTCACGATTTCGGTATTGAGGTTTCAGCGTCCGGCGTGTTGGATTGGCATCACTGAAAGCACGCTGGAACTTCACCGATACAGTCGGCTTTGGATCGCCAATTTCATCTTTGGTCAGTGGGGTGATCTTGAGCTTGAATTCACTCAGCGCTCCCGTG
This sequence comes from Rhodopirellula sp. JB055, assembly GCF_043100905.1. NCBI lineage: Bacteria > Pseudomonadati > Planctomycetota > Planctomycetia > Pirellulales > Pirellulaceae > Rhodopirellula > Rhodopirellula sp. JB055. Next base: position 724 of record NZ_JBICHO010000112.1, read on the forward strand.
CCATCGATGCTTCGCCCGGGTCCCCCGCGAGGCAACTGCGGATGCGTGAGTGCATCGAGCCGTACCGCGGTGATCGTTCCCACATGCGTTTCCAACGTGAAATCATTGCTGACTTTGGTCGGTGCGTAGCTTTCGCTGACAATCGAACCATCCTCCAGCACGTTGAACTTCTGGCCCTCAAATGGAACCGTGGTGGGATGCAGCACGTGCCAGTCAACGTGATTTCCGGGTCGCTTCTTCGCCCACTCCGCCACCTGCTCACGCCACTCTGGGTGTTCTCGTTGAAAGTCCTTCTCAGCGGTTTGGATGGATGACAGCACGTCATCACGCTGGGCAGCTTGTTCGGGAGTGAAAACGGTGATGCAGGCTTCGTGAAAATCGTTCAGAGCCGCGAACATCTCGTAGTATTCGTGGTGACTGATCGGATCATATTTATGCGTGTGACATTGGGCACACTGCGTGGTGATGCCCAGCACTGATTTGCCAATCGCGTCCATCCGATCGAACATGCCTTCGATCCGAAATTGCTCGGGATCGGCGCCTCCTTCTTCGTTGGTCATGGAATTCCTCAGGAACCCCGTCGCAACGCGTTGGCTTTGTGTGGCACCAGGCAACAGATCCCCGGCAATCTGCTCGATGATGAATTGGTCGTAGGGCATGTCACGATACATCGCATCGATCACCCAATCACGATAGAACCAAACGTTCCGCTGCATGTCCTTTTCGTAGCCCGCCGAATCCGCGTAGCGAGCAGCATCGAGCCACCACCGCGCCCAACGCTCGCCAAAGGCGGTGGATTCCAACATGCCGTCAATGTTTTCTTGCAACATCGACTCGGGATCATCGGGCGAAGCAACTTGATCCAGGGTATCGAGCGAAGGCGGCAGTCCGGTCAGGTCCAAATGCAACCGACGCGTCAACGTCGCGATATCAGCCGGTTCATTGGGAGAACGCTGGGCAGATTCCAGACGCGACAACACGAACCGGTCGATGTCGTTGCGACACCACTCGGAGTCAATGACTGGAGGAATCTTAGGCACGCGTGGCGGCACATATGCCCAATGCTCTTCGTAAACTGCTCCCTGATCGATCCAACGTTGAATGGCCATTCGTTCCTGGTCGGTGATGGTCTTGCCGGTGCTGGGTGGCGGCATGACCAGATCAGGATCATCGCTTGTGACCCTCGCGATCAACTCGCTTGTGCCGGCGTCGCCGGGCTCGATTGCGCCCCCCTCGATGGCTTCTTCCCGAAGGTCCAAACGCAAACCGGCTTCGCGGGTCGACTCATCCGGCCCGTGACAAAGAAAGCACTTGTCGGACAAGACGCTGCGAATGTCTTGATTGAACGAAACCTCTTCCGCGGCATACACCTGGTCGACGCCTCCCAAGATCCAGACCATCCCCGCCAACCAGACTGACAGGAAAATTCGAAGGCAACAGCTTCGAAGAGAAAACGATTCGTTAGCCATTGGCTTCATTCAATTTGTTCGGCGAGACCAATCAAGATCCGCTCGCTGTGATCGCACTCAACCGACTGCAGACGCGCAAACGGGCGAGGATTCTCCGGCAAACGAAGGCTCGTCGGCGATCAAATCGCCATCGCAGGTGGGCAGGGGAGGGTGCTTGGACAGCAACGGAAGGGGATCGCTCATTGTATCAGCGATGAATCCGCCATGCCAAAATGAACCGATTGCTTTTCAAAGGCTTCCTTCCCGGGACAATGCAGCACCTGGGACAATGCAACGAGTTCATCCCCGACGCGATTCCCTCCCCTATTCCACGTCGCCTTCCTCTTTGTTGACGCAAGTTCGATCTGAATGAATCCGAATTTCTATACCGGCATGATCCCGGAGAATCCCGGCGAGGTAGCTGTTTACTTTGTCTACGGGACGTTGTGCCAAGGCCAGTGCCGTCAGCATTGTTGGCCGGTCACCCCACTGGGCGTTCACCCAGCTTGGGTTCAGGGCACTTTGTTCGGCCGCGAAGACTACCCCGCCTTGCGAGCTGGAAATCAGCGTGTGGGCGGCGAATGTTGGTTCTTTGCCAAGCGAGACGCCGAGCGAGTGACCGCGGTTTTGGATGAAATTGAGGTGACCAATCAGCCCGGACAGCCGAATTTGTACGACCGTATTGAACTGCAAGCCAATCTGGTCTCAGCGCTCCATCTCCGACCAGCCAACCAGCCCGCTTTCCCGCAAACGTGGGTCGCCTCCGCGTATCACTACGCCACCGATCCACTACTGGACGGGTTCCAACGGTTGACGGAGCGAGAAACTGAGTACGGGACACTGGCCCTTTGGCCACCAGAAAAATGGCAATTGACGCGAGACAATTGAACCACCGGCGGAGTTAAACCGAATGAACAAGGTGAAGTCGCCCGCCCCCAGCCTGGGATTGCAGGCCGTTTCACACGCCGCAAGCGGGGCCAACCTCCTTTGGGACATTAGGAAATCAAGGTTGCCGTTTTTTCGCCACATTCCTAACATCGAACTGGACGGACGCGCGCAGGCTGCCTGGATGCCCTATTTTGGTAAGCACGCATCCCTCCTAACTCTGTCGGTTTTTCCTTTTACCCGATCGTGACCTATGTCGTTTCGTCAAATCCTTCCCGTCGCGTTTCTCGCGGTGGGGTGCATCGGTTCCACACCGCTTCTACAACCCGCCATCGCACAGGAAAATGTCGTCGAGCGGGCTGCACCGGAACAAGCTCCTCCTCCGCAGCCAACGCCTCAGGACAAAGTGATCGCGAAATTGATCGCGAAGCTGATGCCCAGCAATCATGTTTCGGGCAAAGACCTCAATGACGAAATCAGTCGTCGGGCTTTGGATTTGTTCCTTGAATCCTTCGACCCGATGAAGCTGTACTTCCTGCAGAGTGATGTCGACGAATTCAAACGTTACTCTGAAGTCGTCGACGACCAAGTTCGCTTGGGCGATTTGAGCCTCGCATATTACATCTACGGTCGCTTCACTCAGCGTGTCGATGAACGCGTTGCCGTGGTGATGGAATTGCTCGACGGTGACTTCGACTTCACCCGTGACGAACAAATCATCGTCGACCGTGACGCAACTCAATTCGCACGCAGCGCAGACGAAGCCCGCGATCGCTGGCGTCGCCAAATCAAGCTGGCTTTGCTGGATCTACGAAACGAAAAAATGGATTCCGACGATGACTCGGAATCCGATGAACCCGAGTTGACCGAAGAAGAAGTCATGGCGGATGCGAAGGACCAATTGCGTCGCCGCTATGCTCGGTACGCTCGCCGCTGGAAACAAACCAGCTCGGACGATTTACTGGAACTGTTTCTGACCTCCGTGACCAATGGTTACGACCCGCACTCGACTTACATGTCACCTGCGACGCTAGAAGATTTCGCGATCAGCATGCGTCTGAACCTGGACGGCATCGGTGCCTCACTGGGTGAAAAAGACGGCAACACTGTGGTTCGCCAAGTCATCCCTGGCGGAGCGGCTGATTCACACGGCAAACTCAAACCAGACGATGTGATCGTCGCTGTTGGCCAAGACGAAGAAGGCCCGATGGTCGACATTGTTGAAATGCCACTCAAAGAAGTCGTCAAGCTGATTCGCGGTCGCGCCGGCAGCGTTGTTCGCTTGGCCGTACGTCCTGGCGGAACCGGCAACGAAGAGATCTTCAAAATCGTCCGAGCCCGCATCGAACTGGAAGACTCCGCCGCTCGCGGTGAAGTCATCGATCACGAAATGCCTGGGCAGGGCAAACTCAAACTGGGCTACATCAATCTGCCCAGCTTCTACATGGACATGGAAGCTGCTCGCCGAAACGAAATCGACTATCGCAGCAGCACCCGGGACGTCGAACGAATCCTCGAGGATTTCAAGGAGCAAAACGTTGGTGGCGTGGTCCTCGACCTGACTCGCAACGGTGGCGGCAGCCTGACCGAAGCGATCAGCCTGACGGGTTTGTTCATCGACCGCGGCCCCGTGGTTCAAGTGAAAAACTCGGACGGATCGGTCCAGCAATACGCCGATGATCAAAGCGGCACCGTCTGGGACGGCCCTCTCGTGGTCATGACCAGCAAGCTCAGCGCGAGTGCCAGTGAAATCTTCGCCGGAGCGATCAAGGATTATCACCGCGGCATCGTCGTCGGTGACCCAGCCACACACGGCAAAGGCACCGTCCAAACGCTGATGGATATTGGTCAAAGCCTGTTCCGCAGCAACAACGCGAACTACGGGGCTCTCAAGGTCACGTTGCAACAGTTCTACTTGCCCGACGGCGAAAGCACTCAGCTCAAAGGCGTCGAAGCCGACCTGGTTCTGCCCAGCATGACCAGCAAGCTTCCCGTCGCCGAGGGTGACCTCAAGTACGCCTTGGAATTCGACAAGGTCCCCCAGGCCAAACACAGTCTGTACGCCATGACGCCAGACAGCCTGCTGAACCAACTGCGGATCAATTCCGCCAACCGAGTCCAACAGGACAAAGAATTCAGCGAGTTGATGCGTCGCATCGAACTCTACGTTCGCGAAAAAGACCAGAAGAGCATCTCGCTGAACGAAGAAGAATTCCTGCGTCGTCGCGCCGAACGCAAGGCCCAAACGGAAGCCGAAGAAGAGGAACTCGATGAGGTCCTCAACAACGACGAAATCTTCCGTGACACGTATTACAACCAAGAGGTCATGAACGTGGCCCACGAATACGTGACTGGACTGCGATCACAGAATCTGGCTGTTGCAAAATAGCCAGCATGTTATCCTGGTCGATGCAAGACGAGTGGGCGGGGTGATCGCTGGCACGGTTCGCGGTTCCCGCGTTTCCGGCTGGAGGAAAGTCCGGGCTCCGAAGGGCAGGATGGTCGATAACGTCGACCGGTCGCGAGGCCAGGGAAAGTGCAGCAGAGAGCAGACCGCCGAACGGTGACATCGCTTGCGGTGTCACGCGTGGTGAGGGTGAAACGGTGCGGTAAGAGCGCACCAGCGATCAAGGTGACTTGATCGGCTCGGTAAACCCCATCCGGAGCTAGACCAAACAGGGTGCATCATCGAGGCGGCCCGTCTCGTTATCGACACCCGGGTAGGTCGCAGTGGAGGCGACGAGCAATCGTCGTGCACAGATAAATGGTCACCGTCGATGCCTCGCATCGGCACAGAACCCGGCTTACAAGCCCACTCGTTTTTGCTTTCCTTGTGCTTCCATTTCCATGGCGATCTCCGACCCGAACGATCGTTACGTCCGCCAAGCACAATTCGCCGCGATCGGTGAATCGGGCCAGGCAAAAATCCAATCCGCGCGTGTTGCGGTCCTAGGCTGCGGCGCCCTCGGTTCCGTCGCATCGGAATTGCTGGTCCGTGCCGGTGTCGGTCAAGTCCGGTTGATTGATCGTGACCTGATCGAATGGAGCAACCTGCAACGCCAAAGTCTCTACGTTGAATCCGATGCGGAGCAAGCCCTGGCCAAAACGGAGGCCGCTGCCAGTCATCTGCGGCAAATCAACTCCAGCGTTGTGATCGAAGAAGTCGTTGCGGACATTCACCCAGGCAACATCGCCGAACACCTTCGCGACGTCGACTTGGTCATCGACGCCGCCGATAACTTCACCCTGCGTTTACTGCTCAACGATTGGTCGCTCTCGACGAACACACCTTGGGTTCACGGTGGCTGCGTGGGTGCCAGTGGACAAGTTCGTTTCTTTCGCGGTGCGTCACCGTGCTTCCGTTGCCTCGTCCCTGAAGTTCCAGACCCCGGCGAAGTGGATACCTGCGACACCGCAGGCGTGATTGGCCCGGCAACGCACTTGATCGCCAGTCTGCAATCTTCCGAAGCATTGAAGTTTCTCTCGGGCAACGAACCCGCACTCAACCAACGAGTGCTCTCGATCGATCTTTGGCGAAATCAAATTCGCGAGGTCGCCATCGACGAAAATTTGTCGAACCAATGCCCGGCTTGCTCGGGTGGCCAACGCCAATTTCTTGATGCGGCGGAAGCGGGCGCGTCCCAAGCCGAAACGTTGTGCGGCCGAAACGCAGTTCAGATTCCTGGCGGAAGTCGCCGCATTGACCTGACCAAGATTGCCGAGCGATGGAACAGCGTCGCACCAGTCCAAGCAACACGTTTCTTCACTCGGTTGCAGTTGCCGGAGGATCAAACCTTGACCCTGTTCCGTGACGGCCGCGCCGTGATCAGCGGTGTCCGCGATATCCCCCACGCCAGATCCATTTACGACCGTTACGTCGGTTCGTAAACCAATTGGCAATCCACCCGTAGTCGGATTCGCCAAGAATTCGGTTCACGCTCGTAGGCCATGTCTCACATGGCATCCACGCCGATGCTTTGGAACAAAGCGAGACGTGATCCAATGCTTTCGCGAGAACGACCTGCACCGGCAAAGAACCATCGCCAGGCACGACCTGGCCTACGGTAGCCACGCCGAACCGTAGCCGGATTCACCAAGAATTCGGATCACGCTCGTAGGCCATGTCTCACATGGCACCCACGCCGATGCTTTGGAACAAAAGCGAGGCGTCATCAAATGCTTTCGCGAGAACAACCTGCACCGGCAAAGAACCACCGCCAGGCACAGCCTGGACTACAGAATCCGGCGACGAGGACCTGGCCTACGCGTCGTCCGGGACCGGATACTTGACCGCGTTGCGGATCATCTTGGCCCGCAATGTCGTCGACAAATCGATGTCCAACTTATTCGCGATCGCGAGCAAATACGCCAAGCAATCCGCGACCTCTTCACCGACATCATGAAGCTTTTGCTCGTCGTCCTTCACGCGGGCGGATTCTTCCGGCGTCAGCCACTGAAAATGCTCCATCAGCTCAGCGGTTTCAATCGCTAGCGACATCACCAAATTCTTCGGCTGGTGGAACTCGTGCCAGTTCCGTTCATCGACAAACTGATGCACGATCGCTTTCAATTCATCCACGGTGGCGACATCGTCTTGACGGCTCATTTCAGTCACGCCAATTCCAATCGATCACCCTGGACATCAACGACGCGGGCGTTGATCAGATCGTTTTCACGCATGGCGATGGCGTCTTCGGTGTGGCCGGGCCGGTCGATCACGGCCGGTGCATAGCGACACGTGGTGCCTTGCAGGCGTCCATCAGGTGTCACCTCTTCCACCAACAATTCCAAGTTGGACCCGACCAAGGAACGATAATACTCGTCTCGCAAATCGGCTTCGACTTCACCCAACCGATCGACTCGTTCGGAGATCAACCCTTTGTCGAGTTGGTCGTCGCGTTCGGCAGCCGGCGTGCCGCGACGAGCTGAATACGGAAACGCATGAATCTTTGAAAAACCGGCTTCGCGGCAGGTCCGCAACGTCTGCTCGAACTCCTCTTCGGTCTCGCCGGGGAATCCAGCGATGATATCCGTCGTGATCGCTGGTCGATCCAACGAT
>NZ_JBICHO010000113.1:0-2638 GCF_043100905.1 Rhodopirellula sp. JB055
GCCCTCGCCATCCAGTTCCGCGATCGTATCAGCGAACAATTCCGGGGTTTCCGGGCGGGCCGATGCGACGTTGACGCCACCTGTGGTATCCAAAACGATGCGTGTGTCCGGTGTGCCAGCCAACATGGTTTGCAACACATCAAACGCGGTTTGCATGTTCGCCGAAGCGACCGCGTGTGTCTTCAACACGGGTTTGATGATTTCGACTTCTTCCGCATCTTCGCTGCCGGGCATCGCTTTGTCGGCTTTGGTGAAAATGCTTTTTAGCAACGACAATTTCGCGGGTGATCCCGTTGCGAAAACTCGGTCGCCGTAGATCGAAACCGAGATGCGTAGGTCCTCACCCAGGTTCATTCCGGGTTCCAAACCAACCAGTGGTCGCGCGACTTCGAGAATTTCTTCGGCAGCTCGATGTTCTAGCGTGATTTCAACGACGCTGGATTGAGCTTCCTCGGCTGCCGACAAAACCGACTGAATCGTTTTCAGCTTGCCAACGGTTTCTGTCACGACGACTTGCCGAGCCCCAGCCAAAACATTGATTCGTCCCCATGGGCCGATGATCTGCGACAACTCTTCCCGAGCTTCGTCGGGCGACAAACCACCCAGAGGAAAGACACAGCGAACAATGTCACTGTTGCCGCGTTGGTCGAAGGAATCCGGAGTGACCAGCTCGGCCATCTCACTGATCAACTTCTCTGCGTTCTCCGCTTCCAGGTCAACGAGCAATAGCATCCGTCCGCGACGAACCACGGCCCAACCGCGATCGAGCAGCAAGCGGTTGATCAGATCCAGGCCTTCGCCGATGGAGTAGGTTTGCGATGGATCGCTGAAATTGACCGTTCCGGCGGGCGAAGCGTCCATTTGCAACGACAAATCGGCTTGCTCAGAGAACCACCGTAGCACGTCCGACCAAGGTGCCCCCGAGAAATTGAATCGCAGTTCTTTCTCAGCATTCAGCCCCGAACTGACGGCAGCGTCCGTTTCGGCGGTTGCCGAGGTGTCCTGGGCGTCCGCCATTTCGCCACTGGGGGCTTGAGCAAAGCCGGCACCTGCCGTCAGCGTCAGAATCCCCGCCATCGCGATCCCACGAAAAGCAAGTTGCGTCCATGGAGCCCGCTTCTGACCGGTCCGCAACAGAGCGTCGTCAATCTCGGCTGAGATCCATCGACGACAATCGGAACCCCGGCAGGACGATGCGTTCGCGGCTTGCGTCGCGTTGGAAACAATTCGATTCATTTCGATAAGATAAGATTTAGGATCGAGCTGGACGAAGCGGAAAACGTTTGCCTGGATCTCGCATCACAGGATAGTCGCCAAAACAAGGTTGGCACGAGCAAATGGTCACGTTCCGTATCGAACTAACCCTTCCTGGCCGCAAAAGTTCCGATCGGGAGCGTTCCTGTCGGGGCAAATCATCGGATTGTCGCGATCATTCCGCACCAGATCCCTCCGATGGCTGGCATACCCCGGCGGTTCGGGTTTGCCGCGTTCTTAAACCTGCTATGCTGGCGGCTCGCCTTCTGACGGCCACGATTCAATCGAACCAGCACCACTTAGACGCATGCTGACCAAGCAAAAAAAACTGATTCTCACCGAAACACAGCGTGACATGATGCGGGCCGCAGGCCAAGCGAATGCCGCCCTGTTGGACTTCATTCGGCCACACGTCAAACCGGGAATCACAACCGGCAAGATCGACCAAATGGTTCATGATTGGACCTACGGCAACGGTTACCGAGCTGCCACGTTGGGATACCAAAAGTACCCCAAAAGCTGCTGCACCAGCGTCAATGAAGTGATCTGTCACGGGATTCCCGATAACTACGAGTTGCGTGAGGGCGACATCGTCAACGTGGACATCACGACAGTCGTCGACGGATGGCACGGCGACCAAAGCGAAACGTTTCTGCTGGGCGAAGTCAGCGAAGAAAAGCGAGCGGTCACGCAATGTGCATTCGACTGCATGCACTTGGCAATCGACGCTTTGACCCCCGGATGCCGCGTGGCCACGATCGGCGAAGCGGTGGTCCCCGAAGCCGAAGGCCGCGGTTTCACGGTGGTCCGCGAATACGTCGGACACGGGTTGGGCAAACAGTTCCACTTGGACCCCTCGATCCCTCACTTTCCCAACCGACAGAGCCGAATCGATCGACTGTTCCCCGGCATGTGCTTCACGATCGAGCCCATGATCAACGCGGGTTCACGTTACACCCAGTGCGACAAAGCGGACGGATGGACAGTCCGCACACGGGATGGACGCCCCTCGGCCCAATTCGAGCATTCGATCTTGATGACGGAAGAGGGACCGGAGATCCTGACGCTCACTCAAGACGGACCGAAAAAGGGACACCAGTTCTGAGGACCTCGGCTTCTAAGGACCTTGGCCATCTAGCTTGGTCGCTTCCCAACAGCCTGCCGATCCGATCAGTTTTCGTCGGCGGTTTGCGGCGGCGGTTCAAAGGCGAACTCTTGCCACTTGATTGCTTTGTCCATCGGCACAATTTGCAGAATCAAGAACCCGTTTTGATACAACCGAACCGTGCCAGTCGATTGGCTGACAACGACTGAGACCGCTTTGGTTTTGCGGGTGATCGCGGCGGCAGCCCAGTGTCGTGAGCCAAGCCCTTTGGTCATTTTG
>NZ_JBICHO010000114.1:0-5290 GCF_043100905.1 Rhodopirellula sp. JB055
GCATATTTTGGAGGCGGTGGTACTGGCCATGATCTGCGTCTTGTAGGCAACGATACACTTCCCACTGCAAGCGATTTAGCTGTTGCTGCAATTGATGGCAATCGGAACTCGGCTTATTGCTCTCCTGGTACGCCTCACCGAGTCTTGTCAAAGGATCATCGAATTTGTGCTGCTCCGCATGAGAATATGCGAATAGGTCATTTTGATTGACCGTCGAAAAATCGCTAAAGACCGCGCGTCTTTCTTCTTCCGAAAAACCAAGATCATTGAGCCGCTTCAAAACCAGCATCGCCATCAATCGCTCGTCCCCATGAAATGCGAAACGCTTGATTTCGCTCGCCACTTCGATTGTCTGGCGTTGCGATCGAGCGTGAATACCGCTCTGCAATCCGATGTAGCAAGTGGAGCTAAACAGCAAAACGGAGATAGCAAATGAATACGGATACCGTTGCGGGCAAGCTATCGTAAGTGCCGCGAACTGCTCCGCACGTTCCTCTTCTTTTATCGTCAGATTGAAGAGACCCAAAAGTAGAGCTCCGAACCCCAATACAGCCGTAACAGCCAACCCAAAAATGGGCTGGGTCGCCAAGCCCGACAGGTATCCGGTGAGCAAGCCAAACACAGCAGTTGAAAAAATGATCGATTGTTTTCGTGCGTTCATTTTGGCAAGTCAGTGGGTTCGCTCGGGGCAGCTACCTGAACCAATCAGCGGTCTATTGGAACACGCCAAATCTTGATTTGCTAGAAAGCACAGGAAACTGCGGTCTTCCCAAAGAAAAAGGCACCTTGCGACGAATCGCAAAGTGCCTTTGAAGTGGAGGATAACGGACTTGAACCGATGACCTACGCGCTGCCAGCGCGTCGCTCTCCCAACTGAGCTAATCCCCCGGGTGAAGACGCAGATTATCGACTTGATTCGCGTTGCGTCAAGCCCGCCCGAACCGGGTTTCGACGATTCTTTTCAGTTCTTCGGGGGTCGCATGCCCCAAAACTGGCTGGCATGCGTGCTCCCACTCAACCAAACGATCTGAGTCGCGTCATAGCGACGGCCAGATCAGCACGCTCGCCAAATTGTGATGCTGGTCCGTCCACATCGGAGCAGACTCCAACACCGAAGAATCGGGCTTCTGAGCGACCGACAAAAACTCGGAATCCCAGAACGACTCCCCTCGGTCGGTCGCAATGACCCAACGGGAAGGACGCGTGTAAACCTGGTCGCGGTGGTTGTTTTGAATCAACCGGCTCGGCATCCCAATCGCCTTCGTCAGCCGGTGCGTCAGAGGAACCAGATCCAGGTGATTGTTCGAGACGTGAACAGCCAACACGCCGTCGTCGGCCAAACGTTCTCGATAAAGCTGCATCGCTTCCAACGTCAACAAGTGAGCGGGAATCGCGTCACTGCTGAACGCATCCAAGATCAGTAAATCGAACTGCTTGTCCGTGTGCCTTTCCAGCAACAGTCGACCGTCGCCCAAGTGATGCTCCATCTTGGCGGGGCAATCGCGGAGGAAGGTGAAGTGTTCTTCGGCAATCGCCAGGACATCAGGATTGATCTCGTACATGTCCATCGAATCGCCTTCTCGGCCGTAGGCCGCCAGCACGCCACATCCCAAACCAATCACGCCGATTCGCATCTCGGGTGACTCAGCCTGCAGCGTGTGGATCAACCGCCCCACGCCGCTGCTGTGGCCGAAGTAGGACGTCGGTGTCATCCGCTCGGGACCGTGCAATTGGATTCCATGGATCGTATTGCCGTGTACCAATTGCACCCGGTCCGCATCGTTCTCGACGCGAAGCACGCCGAAGAAATTCCGACGTTGATCGATCGTGTCGGTGCGATTGGTCAGCGTCGTCACCACCGCAGTGAACCCAATGATCGCCACGATCAATCCATTGATTCCCTTGGACAATTTCCAGTCACAGGTGGTTGTCATCCATGAACGAGAAGCCAGGAACGTGATCGCAACCACGCCAATCGACAGCGACATCGCGATGGGAAGTTCCCGATAGTCTTGGAAGACGAGCGGGCAGATCAATGCAACCAAGATGCCACCCATCGCCCCCCCCAGCGAAATCAGGGCGTAATACAAGGTCAGTCGTTGGGTAGCTGGCTTCCGGGCAGCAGTTTCACCGTGGCATAACAAACACACACCAAACACAACGACTAAATATGCCAACGCTTCCATGGGCATTTGCCAATTGCCGGGGAACCAGCCTTTCAATTGAATCACGACAAACGCCAGTCCAGTGAACGCCGCGATGAGTTTTGGGCGATACCAGTTAGGTGAGTCGAAACTAATGATAAAGCTGAGCAAGTACAAGCTAAGCGGCAGCACCCAAAGAAACGGCATCACGGCAATGTCTTGGCAGACATGACTGGTCACCACCAGCAACATGACCGAAGCCAAGGCCGGCAAACCGATCCAGACACCCCAGTCCGCAACCCCCAGTTTCGCGAGCACGGATTGGTCCTCCGCGAGTTCAGTGTCGCTGGTTACCGAACCTCCCTTTCGCCGACGCAACAAACAAATCGCGAGCCAACCATCCACGACAACAAAAACATAAAACGCTAGCGACCAAAATACGGACTGCTGTTCAATTGACAGCAATGGCTCGACGACAAAGGGATAGCTCAGCAACGCGACCAACGAACCGACGTTGGAAAGTGCGTACAACCGATAAACCGATTCGGATTGATTTTCGTAACTTAGCCAAGCTTGCACCAAGGGACCCGTGCTGGAAAGCACGAAGTACGGCAAGGCGACGTGGGCAGTCAACAACCACAGCAGTGCCCAGGTCGGATCTTCCGTTCCGACAGGCTTCCACGTATCGGAAGGCGCGATTGGCAACGACCAAGCCGCCGCACACAGCAGGAGCAAGTGCACGATGCCTTGGAACGCTGGAGGCAGAAACCGCCTGATGCAGTGAGCGTACAAGTACCCTGCGAACAAAAGAACTTGGAAGAACAGCAAACAGGTTGTCCAAACCGCTGGCGTGCCACCAAACCAAGGCAACACACACTTGCTGATCACAGGCTGAACCTGAAAGACCAAGAAAGCCCCCAACAACGTCGCTCCTGCGAAAACGAACCACGAGGTGGTCTGCTTGGAATGGGCGGCTGGTTGGGAGGTGGAATCCGAAACGTCCGAGGTGCACGACGGCATGCGTTCATCTCTTCAAAGTACTCGCAATGCGGCCTCGCCCCCGCGACGTGGTTCCGCCCAAAAGGTTACCCCACTTTGTGTGACCAAGCCTCAGAGAGAACGCAATCCGATCCCCCTTCCGAGTTTCCTTGAGTGATTCACGCTCTACATCCGTTCCAACCGAAATAGCCCGCAGATCAAACCGAGCTTTCCAACGAAAAACGCCTCAAAGGGAAATCCCAATGAGGCGTCGTAGTTATCAATTGCGAGCATTTGGATCGCAGAAGCAATCAGTTCAAACCAGGATTGGCATCTCGCACGGCCTGGTCCATGACTTCGATCGCGGCGTCGGTGTAGCGTTCGTACTCATTCCAAAAATGGTCCATCGCAGCTTCATCGGCAAAGAAGAACATGCGTTGGTGCACAGGGTCTTTCATACCGAACTGACGCTTGCCGGGAACGATCACGCGTTCTTCAAAGAAGCGAACCACGTCGATTTCGTTCAGCACAGGAGTGTAGGGTGTCGGATCAGCCAAAAACGTTTGCATCTTGTCTTCGCTAGCGAACAAGTACAGCTTGCCGAGGTGAACCACTCCAAACTTTGGGTTGCCTTCGACCCACTGGTCTTCGTTGATCACCGTGACGGAACAAAACCCTTCCATCGCCAGTTTCGGTTGATCCGTTCCAAACGCAGGCGTCTTGGCTTTGGCTTGGGCCTGAGCAGGCATTCCGAGGGACATGCCGTCCGTGCGAGCACCGGCCAGTTGCGCGGTCGCACCGCCAGCGAATTGGCTGTCAGGCGAAGGCAGATTGTTGCTGGACGCGACGTGTGGGTTTTGCTGAGTGCGTGGTGGCGTGGTGGCAACCGCCGCTCTTGCTTGTGTGGGTGCCGATGCCGATGGCTGAGCGCTCGATGCCAACATGGTTTGCGGTGCATTCGGTGCGGGCGAGACAGGTGCCGCAGGCATTTTACTGGACGCTTGCCCCAACATCGCGACGTATCGCGTTGGATCTTGCGGGCTGACCGAACTGCCCAAGTGCTTTCCGGTTGGCGTGATCATCACATCCGTTGGAAACTTGGTGACACCAAACATCTTGGCCAATTCAGGCGACTTGCCAGCGTGAATTTTGACGGGCACGAACTTTTGTTCCACTGCCGCCCCAACCTGTGGGCTTTGAAAAGCTCCTGCTTCCAACCGATCACACCATACGCAGTTGTCGCTGGTGAAGTGCAACAACAGAGCCTTTCCGCTCTGTTCCGCTTCCGCTTGAGCAGTGGACAAATCGGCTCGCCAGGCAATTTCCGCCTGAGCCACCCCGGTGAAGACAGTGGTCAACCCGAGCAAGCCCATCGCTGTCAAAATTCGCGGCCATCGCGAGATCGCAGTCGAAGAATAAATTCGCGGTGGTTTGGAGGACAAACGCATCGGACAAAATCCTTTTTGTCTTTCTCAAAGAGAGCCTGAAGGGGCTCGGGAGTGCCGGTGTTCGGTGGTATCGGTCGCGTCGACCTTGACGCTTGAGCGGAACCTACGAAGTTTTCCGCCGTCGCCGCCACACCAATGGAGGGTGATTCGCCTGCCGTCAAACCGACTTCCATCAGGAGTTTCACGCCGTCCATCAAACCAGGCAGAGGACGCCCAGCAGATCACGAAGAGCTTGCGTCTCTCAAAAACGCAATTCCACCATGACAGATGTGGATAGCGTTCTCGCCGCCATCTCCGCCATCTCCATCCTGTGAACACGTCGCGCTCGCGTACACCGTGTGGTCCGTCTCGACTTTTTTTACGGTAGTAGACGTGGCGACGAGTCCTGAACTGGCGTCGAATCCAAGGACTCGTCGCCTCGTCCACTACGCCCCCCCCTCACGCTTCGCTTTGACAGACCACCGGCGCAGGTCGGCAGAAATTATAGGGCTTAATCGTGCAAGCCGTTTGGGCGTTAGCCCTGGTTGCACGTGGGAGTAATGACGCTCACCGAAGCAGTCCCAAGGCCCAAAGACTCCGGCCGACTTGCTTAAAGCTTCGGCACCGGACGCTTGGGAGCTCGCTTGATCATCCGTTTCTGATCGTCACGCGGCGGGGGATTGTTGTTCCCACCGTTACCGCCATTGCGACGCGGAGGCGACAAGTCCGTGAACGTTTCGG